>CALBXV010000254.1 GCA_937890045.1 uncultured archaeon | reverse complement strand
AATAGGTAAAAAATATCACCCGTTGGAACAAGATAGTATTGATATTGTAGAATCTTTGGGTAGTGAATATCAAGGTAAATTAAAAATGTTAATGACATCTATGGTCGGAGTTGATCAGGAAAAAGTTAAGAATTCGGTAAAGGTAAATGGTACTTATTTAAAATTTGAACCAATATTAGTATTTTACAAAGGAAAGAAATAATGGCAAGTTTTGAAACAACACCAAGAAAACCAATGATGTATTTTTGGGGAAAAGATTTATCTCTAACAGGTACAGGAAACCAAAGAGATAATGATCATGATGGTGAACAGGCAGAAATACATTGTGAAGAAATTGATAATCATTTAACACACAAAAATTTAATCACACCAAATTATGTTATAGATAATAATATAGAGATTAATTTTGGTGGTGAGATTACGATTAGATGTATAGATGAAGAGAAAGGTATATGGGGAACATCAGATGGATTAATGCGTAATACTAAAATGTTTTTATTAGGATTATCATTTAGAAATTTTGCTGTAGATCAACCTATATTTGATAAATATGTTTTTAGAGTTGGTACGAAAATTATTAAATTCGAATTTATAACAGAGGTTGGTGAGTTTGTTGATGCTAATTATAAACATACCAATAAAGTAATTAAAGATATTGTTTTACGAGATATGAAAATACAAGATATTATTGATGATTATTATAGTCCAAAATTGTTTAATCAAAACTTTTTTGTATTAGAACAATTAGAAAAGTATAGAGATTGGGTAAGTAATCATAATTTTAAATCAGACAATGAGTTATTAACTGCGTTTGAACAAATTCTAAATCTATATCGAGTTTCTTGGGCACCATCTACTAATGATGTAGATTCATTTAGTCTTAATTCAGGTGAAAAGGGTGTTCCTGCCAATGGTATTAGTTTGATTGCAAACAAAGTATTATCTATGTTTCAATTAAAGTATTTAAAAGGACAACCAGAAAATTTCAAATTAAACGAAAGTATTAATCAAAAAATTAAAGCAATACTCTCACCAATTAGAAAGAGAGCTAAACCTATACAAGAAGAGTGTATTAAAATATTGGGTTGGGTTCTTCAATCTCGTTACGCAACCAGGAGTGGTTATGTAACTGCAAATGGTAGAGGTGGTGTACTTGATGTAACATCAAATGAAATTATGATGGAGTTAGATAATGAAATGGAAAACTACGCTGATAGAGATAAAAGGGGGGAAATTAAATACTCTCACGATGATGAAGATATGTTACCCCACTTTGATTCTGCTTTAGATAATTGGGGATGGTATGAAGACTTAAAAAGAATTAATAAGTATTTTGAAAAGGGTATTATTACTAAAGATGGAAAAAGATGGATTCCATTATTGTTAAAGTATCAAAGAGAAACACTAAAAGATTTTACTATTAAGGAAATTAGAGTTATACAGAATATCCACTACAATGGTAAATTTGTTTTATATGATAGTTTCGATAAATTATTGGGTACTGCTATAAATGAAGTTAATTCCAAAACTAATATAATTGAATTGTTAACTAAGTATTTTGTTAGTGATAATACTATTGAGAAAATTAATTATAAGAGTAGGTTGATAGAAGCTATGTTAACTAAAAAAGTAAAAGATAGAACAAATTCTATACTTAAAAAATATAACTATCTTGACAATGTTATTGGACATTGTTCTTTAAAGAATACAAAACTGAATTGGGTTAATATAAATCCAATGGAAGTTGGAACTGAAGAGTGTGAACATTTTTTATCTTGCTCGGGTATTACCAAATCAGAAATAAGATTTTGTGGAATTAATTTTTTCAATATAGATAAAACTACAAACGGATTAATAAGTGATGATCCAATTGATGACAAGAAATTTGTCGTTAGAGATTTAGATGGTACAATTGGACAATTATTTAAACCCAATGATAAATTAGAAGATGATGTAAAGTCTTTACTTAACACAAAAGAATTTAAAATCTTTCAGAACGATTCTTTTAGTGATAAAGATTGGGTTGAGATTTGTTCAGTAGGTATTATTGGTGATAATGTTTCAAATGAGTTACCAAACAATTTAATCTACAAGTATCGTAGTGTTCAAATTGATAACTACTTAAAAAAGGTATTTAATGTCTAATATATTTGTACAAAATGAAATAGATGAATTTGAAAAGGAGAAACAAATGAAGAATAATATATTAATACAAAATGAAATAGATGAATACATAGATGTGATATCTAAAGAATGGACAGACCCATTACCATCACCTATTATTCAAGAACATGAGGGATTCCAAGTTGTAAGAGAAGACTTAATCAATGGCAGTTCTAAAGTTAGAGCAAGTGATTATTTAGTCAGTACTTTAACTGGAGTTGAAGAATTAGTTTATGGAAGTTGTCCTGCAACTGGACATGCTCAGATAGCATTATCGGTATTGGCAAAACGATATGGAAAGAAAGCTGTTGTGTTTATGGCAAAAAGGTCTTTGGACAAATTGACTAAACAACAAAAACATGCAATTAGGGAAGGTGTAGATTTTCGTTGGGTAAAGATGGGGATGTTAAATGTAACTGAAAGTCATGCAAAAAAGTATGCAAGTGAAAATCCAGAGAAAAGACTTCTTGTTCCAATTGGAGTGAATCATCCAGCGGTAGTTGCTAGTTATGCGGTAGTTGCACGACAAATGGAAATACAACCAAAAGAAGTTTGGACGGTAGGTTCAAGCGGTACTCTTACGAGAGGATTACAACAAGGATGGCCTGATGCAGATTTTCATTGTGTTTCTGTAGGACATAAAGGCGATTTCGGAAGAGCTAAGGTTTATCAATGTCCATTAACATTTCCACAAAATGTTAAGAAAGAAGATGCTCCACCATTTCCATCGGTTAGTAATTATGATGCAAAGGCGTGGAAATATATGAGAGAACACGCTTCACCAGGAGCATTATTTTGGAATGTAAGCGGATGAAGAAAGTAGTTATAACGAGATTGAGAAATAGTGAATATTATAAAGGTGAACCATTAAATCATATTGTTGATTCTATGTATCATTTGTTGGATAATTTTATTGAGAAGAATGATGATTGGCCACCAACAATGGATACACATAATTGTTCATTACCATCGAGGGAAAAGAGTAGAAAGACTATAAGAGATTATCAAAGAATTAAAGATGCTGATGTATTAATTATACCAAGTGAAGCAGAATTTGCTTATAATATCTATGGTAGAATTTCTAATTTTCAAATGGGAAGAACTTGGGGATTAGTACAATACTTGAGAGAAGCTCTTTTAGAAAATCCTAAACCAAGAAAAGTTATTTTGTTATCAAGTGATAAAGCAGACACAATAGAATTATATAGAGATAAAGTATTTAAGATGATTCCTAATTTAACATTTTATAGAATAGATGAGAGTGAATTTCCTGGTGGTATTCATCATCTAAAATATTTAAACATTAAGAAATTAAATCTTGATACAACAAAGAAAAAAGATTTTGGATATTGGGGAACATCAAAAAGATTTAAAATTGATATGACTTCAGAGATGAAAGATTATAATATTAAAGATTATTTTAAAGATGGTGAGATAGTACGATATGGTACAGATGGGGCAGAACTAAAAACTAAATTTGTTGAACCAATGTTTATTGGTAAAGAATCAAAAGATAAAAGACATATTATATTGAAACAAATCAATGGTGATGAGAGTATAAGTAATAACTTAATTGGTTATTTTGAAGGTTTTAAATACACACATAAATTCGATAAAAATATGACAAACATTTTACCATATATTGCAGAATGTAAATATACATTATGTTTTAATTGGCCTGGACAAGAAGAACATTTAACTTCAAGATATAATGAGGCATTAGCATGTGATACGATTCCATTAGTGTGGGAAGGTTATGATTCAAAAAATCAGTTAGTTGCAGATAATTGGCAAAGATGTTTTTCTTTTCAAGATATAAAACATAGACTTAGTACTCCAGAAAATCTTAGAATAAAAAAATTAGAAAAAATAAAAAAGAAGTATGAAGAAGTAACCAAAGATTTAGAATATTATGAGGATTTGTTTAATCAAAAACTAATGGGGATTTTAAATGATTGATAAAATTTATATACCTACACTTGGAAGGCCTGAGGAACAAGTAACTTGGGATAATCTACCAAGTCAATTACAAGAAAAAGTTTGTTTCGTAATACACGAAAGAGAAAAAGATTTATACAAATATGATGCAGAATATTTAGTACTACCTGATGAACTTGATAGAATTTCAAAAGTTAGGAAAGAAATTATATACCACGCTGATGAACAGAGATTTTGTATGTGGGATGATGATGTTATTTTTTATAGAAGAAATAGAAAGTACTATGGTGATTTAAGAATTAATGATGTATACATTCCTGATGTATTAAAGGAAGATGGTAAACCAATGTCCAAATGGAAAATGGAATATAGAGACTTCGTAGAAATGTTTGCTCAGTTTAATGAGTGGTTTGATAAGGAAGAAACTTTATTACATATAGGACATAGAAGAACTAACTTACCACCATTAGGTTCTATAGCAGATAATATATTTTTTAATTCTATGCATTGTATTGATGGTAAAAAATTAAAAAACATACGAGATGAAATACTTTGGGATTGGTGTCAAGTTGGTGAGGATGCTAATTTTATGTTGGAGTATTTAACACGAGGTTATACAAATAGAAGAACAGATTTATATTCAGCACATTGGGGTTCATATCAAGAGGGTGGATGTTCTCTATATAGAGATGCTGATTTCCACAATAAGGAACACGAAAAATTAATGTCAAGATGGCCAGAGTATGTAAGTGTTAGAAAAGAAATGATGGCACAAGGTCCTGATGGTACGAACATTGGAATGATAAAAGAGTTTAAATATAATATGAAAAAAGCTTATAAAGACTCACAAAAGAATTAGAATAACTAATAAATGGAGATTAGAAAATGAAACAGTTAACACCTGAACAAATCCAACAAAATTGGGTTAAACTTCGTGAACTATTAAATAATACATTTAGTGGTGAACGATTAGAAAAGTTAAATCAAATGTATGATTACTTTGAAGATAGAATGTGTATGGCACCAGCAAGTGGGAAAAAAC
>CALBXV010000253.1 GCA_937890045.1 uncultured archaeon | reverse complement strand
GATGGTACTGACGATATAGCTTTTGCTGGGGGCATTAGTACAGATGGGCAGGCAGCTCCTACAAGCGGCATCACTACAGCAGGGACCCTCTCATTCGTGGGTGCGCAGACCATTAGCACTACGGCAAATGATCTTACTATTAACCCTTCAGGTCAAGTTATCTTCCCAGATAATGATGTGGTTAATTTGGGAACAAGTCAAGATATAGCAATGGTTTTGAGTAGTGCAGGGGTTTCAGCAGATACAACCCTGAGTGATGTTATTATTGGATCACCAGATGTTCCAGCAATTCCAGCTAACTCTGGGATAATCTCAAATATTACAGCAGACGGAGACATTGTCTTAATAGCTCAGACAGGAGGCAATAGTTCAGAGGGTCTTAGGATAGATGGAAGTGCAGCTAATGTTGTGATTCCTAATTATGGATTAAAAGTAAACTCAAATACAGCAAGTCACTACAATGAAATAGGGGGAACATGGACTGGAACAGTAGGCGGAAGTGCGCTCCATAATCTTACAGGAACTATCACAGCAAAAGTAGGTGAAACAGCAAGAGGAATAGCTTTGACAACACAAGTAACAGAGGCTGGAGGCGGAACAAGCGGAGAGATAACAGGAGTCTATATTAGCAATACTCTAAATGCAGCAGGAGGAAATACTACTGAGGCTAATACAGTAAAAATAGATAAGTTTCCTGTTATAGGAACAACCAACTACGGACTGCATATTGAAACTAATACTTCTACTATTACAGCAGCAGTAACTGATCAACACTCAGTACGTATTGGACAGCAAACAATAGATGCTACTTCGTCTTATACAGTTACCAACTCAGCTTCCCTATATATAGAAGACTCACCAGATGTTTCAGATGCAGAAATTACAGCTACAAATGGCCCATATTCTCTATGGGTGGATGCTGGTAATACCAGATTAGACGGCAAAGTCGGCATTGGTACTGCTTCTTTTCCTGCTGGTGGAATGTTACGAGTACAGGGACAGGCTCCGACATCAGCAGGACATTATCCTACTCACGTCTATATAGACGGATCGGTATCGGCAGTAGGTCACAATAGCAACCTCAGCGTAATGTACATGGATGGAGTTACTTATTCAGCCGATTCTACTCGTTCCATTGAAAATTTGGACACGCTGTTCATCGCTAATGCACCGACTGCTGGAACCAATATAGATGGTGTTGTTACGAAGACGTATGCTTTAAGGATAGCGAATGGTAATAGTTTGTTCGGTGGTGCTGTAGGAATAGGAGTTGGGACGGGCAGTATTGACGCAAGCCTCCATATTCAAGAAGCGACCTCAGGCGTGGCACCAATTGCAGACACCGCCATCTATATCGAGGATACAGGAGCTGCCCACATCCACTTTGTCTCAGGGAATACGAGTACCAGCGGTATTACGTGGGGGCGACAAAACGACTCCACGATTGCCTCCTTTAACTACGATAATAATGCTCTGGCGTTTGAGTGGGGGCATAACTCTGGTGATTCTACTCTTGTGTATTTGTCTACTAGTATATTTAGGTTTAATGAAGCTACTACCATCAGCACCACAGCAGGCAACCTTACTCTTTCAGCCTTTGAAGGTAATGATG
>CALBXV010000252.1 GCA_937890045.1 uncultured archaeon | reverse complement strand
TTAATCATAACATACTTGAATACTTTGCCTGCTCTTCTGATACTATGTATTTCTGATTCTCTATCGCCAGGTTCTAATAATCTTACCCTTTCCATTATTTGAGATAGTTTTTTCCAATCATAATCTGGAATCTTTTTTGTAAGTGCCTGTGGTACTAAATGCCTCATTTCACCATGAACCAACTCATTCCAAATTTGATCCCTGTAAAGTGATATTAAATCATTATTAAGTTCTTTTGTGCTACGCATAAGGTCTTGTTTTCTAATGGCAACTGTAGTTCCAGTTTCATCATCATCATAGATAACTTTGTATTTATCCTTAGTTACACCTACAAGTTTTAATTCATTGCCATCCCTATCGTACAAACCCTCAATACCATCTACTATATCATTTAATGTAACTGTTCCATTGAGAATGGCAGACTCAATATTTCGTGTTACTCCACTTCTTACAGCATCAAAGGATGCAACATACTTAGCTTGGCGCTGTCTGGAACTATCTACTAATTTAGTCATGCTGGAAAATAGTTTTTTAATGATACCATATCTGTCTGACCTAAGTGCGCTTGCAGTGGCAACAAGAGGATGCATTCCCCTCTCCCACCATGTTACCTTATGTTCCTTTTTAACATCAGCTATTATCTTTCTGCTAATGTTATATACAGCTGTTGCCGTTCTACCTAGTATAATAGTTTGTGGTCTTATGGGCCTCTTAAATCTCTCATCAAGGAATTCTGTATAGCCATCCATTACTATATTAGGATCAGACTCCCACATAGATAGCTCGCCATTTTCGATTAAGAATTCAACGAAAAGATTATATAGTCTATCATGCTCTTTATTACCGTGCTTAGCGCCAAATGCCTGAGTTATTGCTGCGTGCATTTCACCTTCATAGGCATATGCCTTTGATAGCATAGCTTGATCTGCAATCCTAGAAGCATCTACACAGAGTTTACCCATGGGTCACCCACATATTTTTTCCATGTCTTCTTTGACTTTCTTCATCACTCTAGCAAATCCAAACTTAGGATATTTTGTGCGGTACAGCTTACGTGGCAACTTAAATTTACTTGTAGATGGCGCACTAAGCATGTCCCACCATACATTGAGATATCTCTTTGCTGTGGGCTTATGCATAAGTTTTAGTGGCAATAATGCCTGTACTCTTTTTTTCACCGTAAGGAAGTATAATGTCGATGCTACCTGTGCATCACCAGAAAGCTTATTAAACTCCCCTATGTGTTTATCTATAAATTCTGAAAAATCCTTGCTATAATCAAATTTTAATGTAACAATACCTTCTATTCCACCAACAGCTTTCTCATAAAGACTATAAAACTCATCAGCAACCTTCACCATGAATGCTACGCCAGCCTGCATATCTTTCTTAGGAATATCATATTCATTCTGTAGCTTTTCCATTGTATTGACATGTGCAAGTAAGTATGGATTAGAAGCATCGTCTCCCTTGCTCCATGTTAAGGGTGACCCACCCCTTTCCATTAATGTCAACTCATCTGCACCTTCAAAAAACTTAATATCCCTCTGTCCCAATCTTCTTAATAAATGTTCTACTGGAGCAACATTATCATTAATGCTAACCCTTGCTATATTTGCACCTCTATACCACCATTTATAATTAGGATCACCCTTCTTTTTCTGATTATTAACTGCCTCAGCAATTTGATCTGCCTTATTATCTGACTCTAAAAACTGGTGCAACTCTTTACTTTTTACAATATTAGATTCAAGGGTAGATGTTCTATTATAATCTACTCTACCACGCCTCTGGGGGCTGTAATTAAAGAACTGCCTAACAGCCTTTAGTGGGTGCAATATATTGCTTTTGTCACTTACAGGCCCCTGACTATATCTCCACGTACGTTTTGTAATAAAATTTAATCCATTATAACCTATTTTGGCAAGTAATCCATATTGGCTATCATCTACTGACATTTTTAATAATGTTGCCATTTCATGACTATGGTTAGTACGAAGAAATATCTTTTTATTCTCATCTATATTTTTAAGTGTAACTTCTTCACCCTTCCAATTTACAATCTTATCACCTTGGGCTATAAGATCATCATATACTAATTTTACTGCTTCTTTATCTAATGGTGCATATGTCATAGTTACCATGTCTGATGGTTGTACAGGCTCGAAATATCCTTTAACCTTTTCCAGTGCAACCTTTATATCCTTATCTGCCATTATCATAGCAATAGACTTAGAATTAGTAATAATGCCCTGTGAGTTCTGTACCTTTGCCTGATTAGAGATAGTCTGTAGTACATGATTATAATTAGAAATACTCTTATTCTGAATATTCTTCTCGAATATATCAAGATATGCAATTTTATCCGATCCTTGAAATATCTCAGACTTCATAAGATCAAGAAATGCCTGTTCTACTTCTTTATTTTCAAAGAACTCCATTGCAACATGGTCGCCATCAAAATCACCATCAAGTACATCAAATACATCCTCAGTACTAAAGAATACAGTATCACCATGTCCTCGTACAAGCTCTTGAATTCTTCTCATTCTTACACCAGTCCATTTTGTCACTGGTTGCCTTGAAAATAACCCCCATATCTCATTATTCTTTAACCATTCATTGAGGGATTCTATTTTATATTCTAATGTACTATCCTGCCACTCACGCATAAGTTCAACTATTGCAGTATCAGTTCTTACAGCGGCAGGTTTCATCCATTCCTCAAAATATTTCTTCTGTACATAGTTAAAAATAACACTATTATCTGCACTAACAATAGCACTATCCTTCTTAACATTAAGTGATACCTTAGGTTTTAGTGCGAGAAATGTTCCTAGTCCTCTCTGCTGTCTAGCCTTAAATACTCCATCTATAATAAGTCTGTTATTTAATGTAGACGAGATCATGTTCATAATATGAGGGTGATGCAATCCAACACCATCTTGTAATAGTTCAAGATATTCCTGAAGTTCAGTAGGAATCTCACCACTTTCTGGCTCACGATATACTGTATCTCTTAGCAATTTAGGATCATTCCTCATTTGATATAATACATCTAAGTAAGTATCTGCTACATCACTATAGTGTTGCTTAATTTTACTAATAGCATTTTGTACTATCTTGTCATTCTTAAATGCAGGATCAATAGAAAGTTCTCCAAATGCAATAGGAAATGCAGAGCTTGACTTTGACATAGATGGTGGTACAATTAGTGCTCTTACAGCATCCTCTGGTATATCATGCACCATATTATATCCATCTAAGTCTTTGCTAAACATCCCAGCTTCCATCTTGGCCTCTTCACCAGAGACCATTCTATCAAATTCTTTACCACGACCATCTACAAAATATGTAAGTCCCCTTGTTTCCCTAACTTCTGCAAGTAGGCGTTTCTTGCCACCTTCCATAAAATAAAATTTCATTCCATTAAAGGGAACCATTTCATGTGCCTTAACAGCCAGAAAATCTTCACCATCTTCACTTCTATGCCATATTGCAGTTTTTAATTCTCCCAGATGATGCCCATCTCTTCCTGGTGTTCTACCTATATATCTCTCTATCTTTCTCATATGCTCACCAGAAGTCATCATCCAACCATCATTAACATATCTTCCATTCTTATCAAGTAATGCTACTTCCTTTCCATCAACTTCTAATGTTACATTCTCATGATCCATTATCATAATTTTAGAACCACCCATGCCCTTAAATGTAAACCCTTCAGCAAATGCCAGCTTTAACCTGTTAAAAAGTTCCTGTATATTTTTTGCATTAATCATGTACTTATTATGATAGACACCTTTCCACCACTCATGTCTTCCTACTGCCTGAGAGTAAGCATGGGGATTATCTTCAGCCCCCTTTTGAGCATCCTTTAATAATTGATCTCTGTGAGCTTTAGCCATATTAGCCCTTTTATAGGGCCCACTTTCCTGCATTTCACCATCTAAATATGTAATAAAATCATCTTCATTCATATTCAAGAATTTCTTAGGAACACCAGAAAAGAACATCTGGCTATTATCACCACCCTTAGTTGCCGTAAAGAAAAGTAAGTCTGGCGATCCCTCATCATAATCCTGCGCCATTCTACTTTCTAACATTCTGATAGTACTGGCATCTACATTTTGATTGGCAGCAAAGATAAATTCTTTAACTTCTGTATATGCCTCACCCAATCTTTTGGCTTCTTTCTCATTATACTTTGGATTAGGTACAAGCTTTACAATATGTTTTAATGGCAGGTGAAATGTTCTATGTATAACACCATCTTTCTCTACAAAGTTTTGTATCTTCCATTTTGGAAGTATGCGCCTACGAAGTAAGTCTTCCTTCGCTGGTACTAGTTCAAATCCACCAGGCTTATTAGGATCATATATTAAGTTAAAATATACCCTACTGTCAGCATTATTAGGACTATCAGGATTCTCAGCATCGTATGTACGTATTCTTGCATTTTGTTTATGGAAGAACTGTTTAAGAAGATTGCGCTGTTTACGATCATATTTAACAGTCTTCTTATATTCATTCTCAGCCCAGCCAGTAACCAATGATTCAAATTCTTTATAATTGTCACTGCCCCTTGCTAGCTCAGACATTTGCATATGCTGTTTATCAGTAATATGTACATTCCATATTCTACTAAAATAGGATATGATATGAATATCGGCAGCACTTGATCCAGCTTCTGACGCTTCAATATCAACATCACCCATGTCATCCATATAGTCATCAGTTGCTATATCTACACTATATCCCTCTACATTTTTTTCAGCTTGTGCCCTAATTTGAGCTTCTGTAAATTCC
>CALBXV010000251.1 GCA_937890045.1 uncultured archaeon | reverse complement strand
GAAGGCTGAAAAAGTTCTGCTTGATAATGAATAAGGCAAAGACACCACCATCAAGGATAAAAGCGGCACTCAGGCAACTGTCTCTGAGGAGTAGAGAAAGAGCGGCAGTGATAAAGAGAGATAGTAATACGTGTCAGGTGTGTGGTAAGAAGGGTAGTAAGGCAAAGGGTAGAGAGATTAAGACATGTGTTCATCATAAGAGGGGTATTAAATGGGATAAAATTATTAAGTTTATATACAAGGAACTTCTGGTGTCCCCAGATAAACAAGAGGTTCTTTGTGTGGAATGTCATAAGAAAGGACATGAAAAATGTTAGGAAACGGAACTCATTTTAATAAGAAGGAGACGAATATGGACAAGGGAATGATGTATAATGATGATATAGAGCAATATAGTGACAAGAAAGAGGCGTATGATAGTGGATTTAATGATGGATATATAGAGGGAAGACACGATAGTGATGAATACTTATGGAGAGTACTCCATAATGTAATGGAAAAGGGTTATGATAGTATCAGTAAGATGGAATTACTGGATGCTATAAAGAACTATTGCTCATGTATTAAGAAACTAGGGGAGAATAGGTGAGCGATATTCAGCTAGTCCCTCCTTCTAACACAGATGCAGAGGTTAGTGTTATAGGCTCTATACTAATAGATAACAGCCTGATTGATTCCGTGTCTGAGATATTAACCAGAGAGGACTTCTATAGTACGGCAAACCAGAACATATTTGGTGCTATTGTAGATGTATACAACAACGGCAGTGCTGTTGACCTTGTTATACTAAAGAACGAGCTGTCACGTCTATCCATTTTAGAGAAAAGTGGTGGTGTTATATACTTGATGAACATAGTAGATGCTGTTCCTATCACTGTAAATGTTGTCTATTATGCTGAGATAATAAAAGAGAAGAAGCTTAAGAGGGATTTGATAACTGCCACTGCTGTAATACAGAAAGAGGCATACAATGATTCGCTCAAATCCGATACCCTTCTTGAGTTGGTAGAGAAGAAGGTATATGATATAACACAGCGTAAGTTCAGAAACAATAACACTGATATAGACAAACTGCTTATAGAGGCATGGGACCATATAGAAAGCATGCAGGAACACACAGGGGCGGTAACTGGTGTACCTACAGGGTTTAAAAGCTTAGATGAGATAACATCTGGGTTTCAAAGGGGAGAGCTTATAGTTGTGGCTGCCAGACCAAGCATGGGAAAGACAAGTTTTATGTTGAATATAGCAGAGAATGTGAGTATGAATAACAAAATACCAGTCCTTATATTCTCAATGGAGATGTCAGCACTGCAGATAACCAAGAATATGC
The DNA here is from genome assembly GCA_937890045.1 of uncultured archaeon. The sequence continues at coordinate 5,549 of CALBXV010000251.1, read as the reverse complement.
TCTGTTCTATAGCGGAAGTTGATGCTCATTTAATGAGAACGGGTACAATAGCTGATGTTGATTTCCTGAGAATACCAACAGCAATGGGAAATCTCTCGCAATCCCCTATATCTATTGATGATACACCAGCATTGAGCCTGCTTGAAATAAGGGCAAAGTCAAGAAGGTTTCAGTCACAGAAGGGTATACAACTGATAATTATTGACTACCTTCAACTGATGGAAGGAAACAACACAGAGAACAGACAACAGGAGATTACCAGTATATCAAGAGGGCTAAAGGCATTGGCAAAGGAACTGGATGTACCAGTGGTAGCTATATCGCAGTTAAATCGTTCGGTAGAGCAGAGAGAAGGGCATAAACCAAGGATGTCTGACCTTCGTGAGTCAGGTTCTATTGAACAGGATGCTGATGTGGTCATGCTGTTACATAGGGATGATTACTATGACCCAAATAAGAATCCAGGTTTAGTTGAATTAAATGTAGTAAAACAGAGAAATGGACCAATAGGTACGATAAACCTCAAGTTTATAAAGAACATGTTAAGGTTCAAGAATCATAATTTATCTGATTTTATATAGTAAGGAGGAATATATGGAATATCAAGAGATACGCTCAAGCCAGATACGTGAGGAAAAAGAGGTAAAAAAAGAAGAAGGAAGGGAGAAAAAACGCAAGCAAATTAAACTGGAGAACGACCTTTATGGTAACGGCTATGATGATGGGTACGAAAAGGGTTATAAGCATGGCCATTATGATGCTAATGGAGCATTCATAAGTTTTTTACTACAAGGACTTAAGAAAATAAGAGCAAAGGAGAACCATGACACTAATGACCCTGCACAGGCTAGTTGATCGTCAATGTTGTAACCTCGTTAGTAATGTATGTTTAGGCGTTGGATTGTTTTGGGATAGGTTTAGGGAAGATAGGGGTGAATGTTGGGTAAAAAACCAACTGCCATGCAAGTTCTTTACTAAATGCGTATTACCCTTAAGTCCAGAACTGACAGATGATTATATCCAAATAACTGGAGACACCGATGTTGATTAGGCATAAGTCTTAGACATGACCTTTTTTTGCTGAGAGATGCATAATTCGGGCAGTAGAGGGGTGATTCCAGAGGCGTTGAAAGGGGTGGCGTGGTACCCCTACTTGAAGAATTACGAGGGCGTTCAGGAGGATTCTAGGATGTTAGACGATAAAATGATTACAATGGATGGGTATGATGACTGTATGCTTGGCATATGCATGAGGTTTGGGCAGGATGATATAGTTGCATACGACTATACGAAGATTATACAGAAGCATATTGATGATGGTATGACTGATGAGGAAGCAGTAGAGTTCTTTAACTTTAACCAACTTGGTGCATGGGTAGGTGAACATACACCCTGTTTTATTCTATTAGATAAGGAGGCAGCAAATGAAATACATCTATACGGCACCTGATTGTCCTAAGTGCGAAACATTGAAGTCAAGTTACAGGACACAAGGAATACCTTTTAAGGAAAGAAGTGCGGATAGGCTTAAGAATCCCGCTAATGATAGGGATGATATTGATATTGAGGCATTTGTACAGCTGTCAATGCAGAACATGGCCCTGCCTGTTGAGGTTACCAAGGAAGGTGGGTTTAATTAGTACCTTTAAACCAGCCCGTCACTGTCAACAACAGGGCAAATATAAACACTGGTATTATAACTACACCTAGTAATAGTATATCACGTAGTCTGGTTTTCATAACTGAGATCTCCTTCTTTTAAATATACCAGGGTCCTTTGACCTAAGTTTCTCTATCTTTTTTCGGGTTAATTCGTATGTCTTTCGTAATTTATCACGGTGTTTACGGTAATAGGGTTTTCTCGCCAGCTTATTGAAGTCAGCCCAAAGGTTAGTCTCCATAGCTGCTATTATAGCATATGTCTGTCGCCTCTCTATTATCTGGGCATTAACACCAAGACCTCTCCAGAACTGTTCCCTTCCGTATTCTCTATACCATTTATCTAAATATGGTTCGCCTTTTATTGAACCCTTTATAACAGCAATAGACCTTCCTAATGCTCCCTGCCTTTCTGTATAATCTGGCATCCCAGGAAGACTAAAGGCTATATTTTCAAATACACCAGGGGTTACTATATTATGCATCCATGATAAAAGCTTAATCATTTTCTGGTCAGTTCTGTCAATGTTGCTATATATTTCCTGCTGTGTAAATTGGTCTACCAATGGTTTTCCACGCCTAGCAGAACCCAAGGCTCCAAGTACAGTAAGGAGAGGATTACTGATACCAGCCTGTCTATATAACATACTTATTTCACCCTCCCACATATCTCTGAGTACACCACCCCATGTTCCCCAAGGCATAAAGTATGAACCATCAAACCACATCATCTTTCCTTGGGCAGAACGCCATGGCAGCGGTATAAAGGTCTTGTTATGTCTAATAAAATCAGGCAGTTCTCTAAGTAACCTTTCCCACTCTTCATCATCTATATCCATCCAAGACTTAACCATCATCTGTGCAAGGCTCATACCCCCTACTCCCAGGAATGCCATCCATTTAACCATTACCCATGGTCTTGCAGCGAGTGATTCAAGTATAAGAGGGGCAACTTTATATTGATAGGTTACAAACGGCATAAACTGTCGCCTTAAATGCTTAACACTTCTACTTGCTAAAGAGTAGTCCATTCCCCATTTATTTGCAATTCTGGCAGCTTCTATTGAACCCACTGGTTTACCATCCCCAATTCCAAGCCTGTTTAAACTACCGTTTGTTCTCAGTTGTCTGTATATAGATAACTTTGCCAACTCATCTATTTTGCCATACCATTTTGTAGATCTACTAAGCCACTGCAAGAAAGTATACCAGCGTCCTTCTAACCCTTTACCTTTTTTTGATAAAGCCTCATATTTATTAGACACCTCAGTTATTTCTGCCGTAGATAGCGTTCCTTGAAATAGGCCAATATCTAATGCTTCTTTAAAATGTTTATCCTTTGTTATATAACTCTTAATAGCAAGAGCGTAATCGCTAAATACAAGAGGAAGCGGCCTTCCTCTCAGGTTATTCTGTAGGAAATTAGAAACTATATTTCTGAACATCGTTGGAGGGTTAAGGGCCACCTTTCCTGCTTTAAACATCATAGTTGTCTGCTCATTAAATCTAACCATGGTTGACCACAACTGACTATCGTTCCAGGTTTCTATATCTTTTAACGGCATTATATCGTCAGCTACAGGTTTTGCCAGGAATTTACCTGACAAGGCACCATATGACTTACCCCCTACAGTTCCCATCTTAGTATAGTTTCTAGTTAATGTTTCACCCCTTGCATCTAAAGCTTTTTTCACTGGTTCATAGAGCTTCTTTAACCTTTCCAACCTCTTCTCGGTTAAATCAAGCTTAAAAAAATCTTTCTTTTTTCTTGCCATCTTTACTACGGCTTCTTGCTTAGAAAGTTCCCATGCTAGTCTGTCAAGGGACCATGTCCATGTACGGTCCTTTTTATTAATTATTATTCCCTGGTATTCTTCAGGGTAGTCTTCTCCCTTTTTTGCAGGAACTATTATTTCAAATTCTTCATCACTAAGTTCCTCAATAATAACACTCCCAAGGTTTTTATTCCACGTAACACCCTTTATACGTGAAGGATCAAAAACTACCCCTATTTTAGGATCAGCAAGCTTACTAAGGTAATCATGTTTAGCCACATATCCAAGAGTAGTTGCAAGTCCAGTTGGTACTACTACAGCTAAATCACGTACCAGCCCCATAGCGTGTTGCTCTTCGGGTGACATATTTTCTCTTTGTTTTAAAAACCCGCCATCTAAAACAGCTTTTACATCCATCTTTTCCAGTTTTGCAAGAGCCTCATCATTATGGCCAACCATGTTTCTTAAATACATATAATGGGTATATCTACCATACCACCTCCAATATGTCTCTCCTGTAATTATACCTCGGTCTAATAACATACTACCTAACTGTATTTGTATATTTTTGATATTCTTAGCTAATTTATGATACTTAGGCTTAACATCCCTCAGAAGGACTTCGTCTTGTTCCCAGAACTTTTTCTTTAGTTCGGCATGTATTCTATCAAACTCCTTTTTTACCGTTTCCTTATCGCCAAGGCCTTTCAATTCATCATTCTTTTCTACTAATTTTTTCCTCAAACTTTCCCTATTATACAACTTCTTGGCCTTACTGATTTTTTCTTTTAACCCTACTATTTCTCCTTCTACTTTTTCAATCTGCCTTAATCGTTCTTCACGTTTTTCAAAATTAGCAAGAAGAAAACTCTGGTCTTTATTAATGCCCTTTTCCAGCCCAGCAATATAATTCATTATAGCTATCTGGTCCTTGGCTGGAATCTTATCTAAGACCGTATTTATATCCTTACCTAATCTATTCGCCTGCCCAACAATTCCCTCAGCAAGCATCCTATGCCCTAATATCCAATTTCTATTAGTTATAGTTGACAAGGGTAATATAAACTCAAGAACTTTTTTAAGTGACCAGTATCTTTCTCCAAGTCTAGCTAACATTCTATACATACCTGTATACTTTTCTCCCGTATATAGATATATTTCCCTTTCAAGCCTCTTGGCTTTTTTCCAATCCTTAGCTCTACTTGCCTCCCTTAGTTCAATTTGTAAATTACTTATTTCTTCTGTAAACTCCTTTGTACCCATAATTCCTGAAGCCTTCGCAAGATCACCACCCATTCTTAATATATTATCATTTATACGGCTTACTCTATCGCCCGCATCGTTAAGGGTGGTACTTATTACGTTATATCTCCTAAGAGTCGGATCCATCCCTGATATTTCAGTCAACTTACCAGTTGCAATTTTAGCAAAGAGCCCCTTAATATCAGCCCCTGTGATGTTTTTACCCTTCTTTGCCTTTTTAGACATAATAGCTAACAATTTCTTTGCCAGTGCCTTAGCAGCAAACTCTTCATCAAATAGATTACCCAACTCAAAGCCTTCCGCTATCTCTTTTGCAGGTATAGCCCCCTGGTGAAGAGCAGCATGAATTTTCTCTTCCAGAAGAGTTTCTAGGTTAGCACCGTGAAAGAGCGTAATTTTTTGCCCTCTTTGTTTAACACCAGCACCTCCCTCACCTTCCTCGATATTGGTTTCGTAGATGCCTGTGATTTCAAAGGTTTCCCCGTCCTCAATGGCCCTTTGTACTTCTTGTTCATTTTTATACCCTCCCTGTGCTAATAAATGAAGCATGTCATCCTCATTTTCAAGTGGACGAAGTTCTTCCCCATGTTCATCCACCTTATTAATATATTCAATATTCTCAATACCCAGTGCTTTATCAACCGCTTTTCCCTTTTCAATGGCACTGTCCGCTTCCTCCTTTGTATATATACCCTGCCTTTGTATACTTTTTACCCTTAAGCCACCACCACTGCTCTTAGGCAGACGTGCTTCTCGGTCGAGTATGACACTCACGTCCTCTAATTCTACTTCTTTACCTTTACCCTTCTTACGTCTTTCTATAGTTTCTTTGGTTGCCTTTTTTTTTGTTTG
>CALBXV010000250.1 GCA_937890045.1 uncultured archaeon | reverse complement strand
GGCCAGATGTGATGTTTCCGCTGCTGAAGCTAATTTGAACGCGGTCAAGTGTGATAACCGCATTTCTTGTTGCGTTTACTGCTCCTCCCCGATTCATAGTTAGATAGTCAACAATCATTACTGTGCCCGTTATCATGGGATATGAGGTCTTATCTCCGGGGCCCGTTATAAAGAGCATGCCACCCAGACCTTCACCTGTAGCAGTACCAACTTGATCGACAAGATATATCTGACCGTTACCGCTTGAGTTTGCTGCAGCGTATGAAGAAGATGAAGCCCGATTAGACCCGACGTGGTATGAGTAATCAGAGCCACCAGAATCTATGCCACTAGAATCACCTACACGGAAAAGAGCAGCTTGTTGATCTGTGCCAGGAATTATATCGCTGAACCCAATTGCGTATGTATCGTATGTGCTATCCAATCCAGTCTGTGTAAGATCGGCGGAATCGCTAGCTACCTGAGTACCAATCAGCGTCCAAGCACCACCAGCAGCAGCATCTTCAAACGCTGGTGGACTTCCAGCACCAGTTGAGGTTAAAACTTGGCCGTCACTTCCAGTTGCTATTGCTACTGGATCGCCAGAAGCATCATAACTAATAACATTTCCGTCTGTTCCACCTGCCATCTTGGCAAGAGTTACAGCATTGTCTTGAATATCAGCAGTTTCAACTGTATCGTTAGGGAAAACAGGAACTGCTGAAAAGGTGTGAACCCCTGTTGTAGTAGCTGTTCCAGATATTTCTACATTAGCATTAATATCAACAAGTGTAGCGTTTAACTCGATTTCATCGGTTGCGTTAATATCAAGTACTGTAGCACTAGGAGCATTAATATATTGTGACGAATCATTAAACTGTATTGCCATAGTACTATTCAAGAGAATACCAGTATCAGCAACATGTGTTAAGGTTACATCTTGGTCATTACCAAATTGAATTGTACTACCATCTGCCAAATATAGGTCAGACCATTCATTAGATGCACCACCTAATGCATTACCATCAGCATTTGGTAAACCTAAACCAGCTCCAGTTATTTTTGTTACTGCCATTTATCTTTCCTTACTTATTCTTCTACGACTTCGGATTGGCGTCTTTAACAGCCTTCAGTTGAGTATAAAAATCTGTAGTCTTTACTTTTGCAGCAGTCCAATCACCAGTGTCTATAGCGTGCCAAAGCATATCAAGTTGGTCGCCAGTCGAGGGGTAGGCATTGCGACGAGTGGCTGCGAATCGATTAGCTGCTACCTGCTCATCGGCTGCATTGTCGTAGGCAGCAAGTTGGTCCATCGTGGGCTGTGCATGACTGTCGATGTCCCACCTTTCAATGACAATAGACCCATCAGGTTGCTGTTTAAGCGAACATTCATGGGGCCAGTTAATTTTACGTCCGACGTACTTTTCAATTTTTACAGATAAGTCAGCCATCTTATGCGACCCTCATTATATTAAAAGAAGCTTCCAACCATGTCGCGACCCCACTTGCATTACCGTCTATAGACATCCCTTCCAGAATAATCGTGTCAGTAGCAGCAAGTGAAATCATAGACGTTGACGTAACTTCTAAATAACGTCCGTGATGATCGATGTTTAAAGTCCCAACATAACCAAAGTAAGTACCAGAGTTCTTATTGAATCTTATGTATACCGCTTCTCCGTCATTGCCGATGCTAGTGAAGTCCCACATAGAAAAAGCGTTCATTAAATAGACGCCACCCGCTCCTGACGGCACTGTGAATGTTGTTAAGTTATAAGTTGTTCCGCTATCTGCAAGTTCAGTTTCCATCACGAGAGTGGTCCAACTGCCTCTTGTATGAGTAGCACTCCCACCCGTTAGCTCACCTGAAGCATAAGTCGTACCAGCAGCAGACCCAGCTTCAAACGCAGGGGGTTGACCGGCACCAGCTGAGGTTAAAACTTGGCCGTCACTTCCAGTTGCTATTGCTACTGGATCGCCAGAA
>CALBXV010000249.1 GCA_937890045.1 uncultured archaeon | reverse complement strand
CATCCATCTCTACCTTTGTAGAAGCAGCTGCTAAACTATCCACCAATATAGTTACTAATCTATCTTTATCTGATTCACGGATTTTTGTAACGATTGTTTCAATAGTATCAAATACCTCTTCAACTGTTTCAAGATGTACATATAACATACTCTGTGTATCTACACCAATAGCCTGAAGAAATTCAGGTGATACTGCACTCTCTGTATCTATATAAACAGCAACACCACCTTTTCGTTGTGTTGATGTTAATAGATGAGTACCAATTAAAGATTTACCACTACCTTCTAAACCATTTAATTCTGTAATTTTACCAACGGCAACCCCACCATTTGGTTTATTGGAAATAGCTAAATCTAACATTGTTGAACCTGTTGAAATCCAATCTACAACATCAGTAGGATTTGCACCATCGTCAAGAAAATATGCAACCTTTTGATGTTTGAAGGTTTTGTTTAATTCATCGGCTATTACACCAGCCAATTCATCTTTTTGTGTCATAACTTTCTCCTATAATATATGGGTGGGATGGAACGAACTCCCACCCATAAGATTATTTATATTTACTGATTAAAAAGTTGATCAAATGCATCTTCAACATCTTCTGTCTTTTTTGTTGTACCTGTAGTAGCAGTTCCCGTATTTGTAGTGGGAGCTGTAGTAGCAGTAACACCATTAGATGTTGTAGTTGTATCTGTTTCATTTTCTGGATTGAGATAATTTGCAAGAGCTTCTTTCAGTTCATCATAAGATGGTTCTGTATAAAGTTCTGTCAAGTTAGGTTGGTTTTCGAAAACACCTTCCAACATCTCTTTACTATCAGTAATCGGAGTTTGATTAGGTTTTACACGTACAGTAGTTTTACCATACTGATTACCCGCTTCCGCTGGAGTCTGACGTTCAATCTGAATGTCACGACCATTTACAGGATCTGTAATATCACCATAGTCAGGATCTGCAATTACGCTTAATAGTTCCTGATATACAGTTTTACCAAATCCCCAAAACTTAACACCTTCATCTTCACGACCACGAACAACTACAGGTGCGAATGTACGCATCTTTGGTTCGAGTCTTTTACCTTGAATCCACTCATCTTTATCACCAGTAGATTTAAGTTTGTCTGCAAACTCTTGAACTGGATCTGGACGACCAAATGAAACAGGTGACATATATGTTTTGTTTTGTCCTAAATTATAATGAAAATATAATTCCACGAATGGATTATCTTTATTATGTTTATAAGGAACAATACGAACAACTTGTGTACCTGGTTCAGGTTTCCAAAAATTGTTTGATGTTGAGGTTTGATTTTGTAACGATTCTAACTTCGTTTTTATAGCATCTAAGTCCATGCTTTTTCTCCTATGTTTTATCTTTTATTGTTTATTGTTTATGGCTATAACTCTATAACCATATAACCTATTTCCTATAATATACACCAATTTTAGCATATAAAACAAGCCTTTTTTAATTTATTTTTATGATTTTATAAATTCTCGTAGGTATCTTATTTAACCCATCTGAATTCGTCACCATCAATGTATTCTTAAAATTTTCCCACGGCACTATAAATTTACTATCTACCAATCCATTATTAAGATTAGCAATTACCTCATTTAATGCATTTATCGTATATAATGTATTGGAATGTTTCTTCCTATGAAGAGATATTGTTCCTTTTACATCATTGTAATCTGCTCCTGCTTCTAAATCTACGTTATATGTACATATTAACTCATTTATATTATTTTCATTCTGTAATACATATATCTTACCGAATGCGATTGTATATGCACCTTTGATTTTCTCGATTGTTGCATCGAGATCAGTTTTGTTTGTGAAAGTTGCCAATAACTGTGTACGCATTATTCAATTCTCCAACCTTCGCAAGTTTTTCTTCTACCTTTAATGACTCCCTGTAAATTTCCTTT
>CALBXV010000248.1 GCA_937890045.1 uncultured archaeon | reverse complement strand
GATTGATATTAGTATGGTTTCTAATTCGAAGTGGTATTTTAAGAGAGAGTGTTACCCACGAGATACTGAGTTTGGTATAATTCCTTTACCATTTTCTTCTACCAAATCTCACTTCTCAAGTGATAATTTTACATCTGAAATCGTGGAAAAAGAAATAGATATTTTTTGTTCATTTGGACAAATCAATGATGGTCTACGACTTGAAACTTTAAATTTCTGTTTAGAGTTATCAGAAAAGGGATATGTGGTCGAATCACGTAAAGGTTATGACTTCGAAACTTTCAAAAATAAGATATCAAAATCTTATATATCGATTGATGCGTGGGGTGGTGGAGAAACTTGTCAAAGGTTTTGGTTAAATACTGCAAATCGAACTTGTTGTTTTGCTCAAAAATATACAATTGATTTCCCTCATCCCTTTATTGATGGTGAAAATTTTGTAGAGTATGAAACCATTGATGAGTTCCAAAATAAAATTATTTCCTATTTAGATGACAAAGATAAATGTATCGAAATTGGTAATAAAGGATATGAACACACAAAAAAATATCATACGAGTAAACAACAAGTTAAATATATTTTTGAAAAAATGGGAGTAAGTTTATGAGTGTTTTAATTACAGGTGGGACTGGCTTTATAGGTTCAAATCTTGATGGTGATATAAAGTTATCATCTAAAGATTGTGATTTAAAAAATTATGATGAAACAATAGAATGTTTTAGAGAACATTCTCCAGAAATTATATTGAATTGTGCAGCTCATCATGGAAACTATCAAAGTATGTTTAAAAATCCAGCAGAAATGTTTTCTAATAATATGTTAATCAATATAAATGTTATGAAAGCTGCACATGAGATTGGGGTAAAGAAATTACTTAGTTTTTCATCAGTTACTGCGTTTCCAGATAAATTTGATAATCCATATACTGAATCAGATTTACATAGTGGTGAACCACATTTTCAAAGTTATGGTTATGCATATTCAAAAAGAATGGTAGAAGTGTTGGTTAGGTCTTATAGAGAACAATATGGTTTGGATTATGTTTGTGTTTTGTTATCAAATATTTATGGACCTAAGAATGATTTTGATTTACAATCTGCAACTGCAATTTCTAAATTAATAAAAATGTGTTATTTAGCAAAAAAGAATAATACAGATTTGATGGTATATGGAGATGGTAGTCCAGTTAGGGATTTTTTATATGCAGATGATGTTAATATATTAACAAAAAAAGTAATTAATAGTTTCCACGATGAAGTTTGGGATAGTGGTACTGGTTCTATAATTTTTTCGAGTGGAATTCATTCTACAATTAGAGATGTGGTGGAATGTATTGTAGATTCCTTTGGATTTAATGGAAGGGTAGTATGGGATGAGAATGGACCAACAGGACAATCAATTAAAGTTTCTAATAATTCAAAATTAGTTTCTCTTTATCCAGATATAAAGTTTACAGATTTGTTAGATGGCATACCAAAAACAATAAATTGGTTTTTAAAAAATGAAGTTTAATAACATAACGATAGTTACATCAATTTTTATAGATTCTGATATTAGATTTACATATTTTGAAGAAACTATTCGTTCTTTTTATAAAAATTGTATATATTCAAATAAGTTTGTTCATAATTTAATAGATGATCGCTCTTCTATTGAGTTTAAAGGAAGGATTTTTAAATTATGTTCTGAATTTGGAATAAATATTATTGAAGAAATGCCTCAAACCAGACAATATTTCTCTGATACAATGAGAATATTGGTAGATTCTGTGGAAACTGATTATTATTTATATCTTGAACCAGATTATCATTTTTATTTACCATATAATTTTATAGAACCTATATTGAAATTATATGAATTACGTCCTGAATTACATCAGGTCTATTTACGGCACGGTATTCATAATAACAGAGGAAAGTCAGAATTTATACCTTTGGTTAAAACTGATGATAATATCCTTATAACTCCCGATGGTACACATTTAACTGGAATTCCAATTGACAATCAAAATACGGGGTGGGTCGGTAAAGGAACTTCACACGAAACATTTTCAACAAATCCATCTATTTTTAATACTCATGTGATGCTGGAATACTTAAAGTTAGATTTTAATTCAAGGACACCCGGTGATTTAGAAACATATTTATGGAAATTGTGGGAATATAAAAAAGAAGTTGGATATTTAAATGGTCAAAGTTTTTGTTACCACATTGGAAAATATGGTGGATTAAATAATAATAAATTATATGCCGCTTTGGAACCAGGGGATATAAAATATGAACATATATATTCAAAAAAATATATTGTATAAGGAGAAGTCATGGATTTATTAACATCACTTGGGAATAGATGGGGAACAGATAGAGGATCAAAACATGGATGTGCACACGGATATACAAGAATTTATAATGAATATTTTCAGACACGCCGTGAAGAAATAACATCAGTATTTGAAATTGGAACACATTTTGGTGCAGGATTAAAAATGTGGCAAGATTATTTCCCGAATGCAAATATATATGGAATTGAAAGTCTACCTCCTGATAGATTACTAGGTGGAGTTAAACCTATATATGATGAAACGGATGTTAGAATAAAATCATTTGTAGCTAATCAAACATCCCATACGGATTTACAATTTGTAATGGGTGAAATTGATGATACCTTTGATTTGATTATAGATGATGGGGATCATAGAAGTAAAAATCATCAAATAAGTTTAGCAAATTTATTTCCGTTTTTGAGACCTGGTGGGATATATATAATAGAGGACTTATTTACTGTTGCATCTCAAGATACACTTAGAATGATAACAACCTTTGAGCAAACGGGAAAAATTATAAGTGATTATATATCATCAGAAACTTCCAAATATATTGAATCTCAAATTAAATTTCAAAAAACATATCGTGGATATTGGAGAGGAAATTCTTCTAATCCTGTTGGTAATGATGTAATAAAATTATGGGTTATTGAAAAGAAATGATAGAAAAAAAAGAAAAAGTTTTAGTTGTAGTTCCCACTACTGCCGGTAGGTTATCATTATTAAAAGAAGTTTTAGATTCAGTTTATTCCAATGAAGATAAATTTGATATAACAACTGTTATAGTAAAAAATGGAACTTTTTCAAATGAAGTTTATTATGATTTTGATTTAGGTTATGATGTTATAAAAACAGAATCACATCCTGGTGGAAATATTCCAGTGGCTTTTAATAAGTCATTAGAATATTTAACTGATGAGTTTGATTGGTGGTTATATCAAGAAGATGATTTAGTTATTACTACAGAGAATTGGATGGAACATGCAATATCAACTTATAAGTCATTACCAAAATGCGGTGCTATTGGTATAAGATTACATGGTGGTATGAGACAATATAATCCACGAGAACAATATACTATTGAATCTTTAAATGTACGAGATAAAAATACATTTGAGGTTTATTGGTCAGATGGGATTATGTTAATAAGTAAAAAATTATTTGATAAAGAGAATTTAAGGTTTGATGATGATATAGTTACAGCGGCATCAGCTGATATGCCATTTCAGTTAATTGAAAAAGGATATGAGAATTGGAGAGTTGAATTAAAATTTATTCATCATCATATAACAGGTGATAAAACAGGTACAGCAAAGTGGAAATGGGCAGATACATATATTAATATGGAAGATACTAATCGTAGATTATATTTAAAGTACCAAAATACAAGAAGTGATAAATTACGGGAATGGGTTGAGATGGATGGAGAAAAAGCGGGCACTTGGTTAAAGGAACGAGGATTAACAGATAAAGATTATAGGACATTTAAATCTGATGATTGGGATTAGAGAATTTAAAAAAGAAGATCTGGATAATGGTTATATAGAAACCATATCAGAGGTATGGCCTTGTGATGGTATAACTGAAGAAACATTGGAAAAGGTATTAGATAAAAATATTTATATTTTTGTTGCAGAGAATGATGGTGAGGTTGTAGGTTCGTTAAGTTTGTATATTCAAAATAAATTTATACATAATGGTAGTTGTGTAGGTTCTATTGAGGAAGTAGTTACACGAGAAAAATTTCGTGGAAAAAATATAGGTTCATTATTAATTGACCAAGCAGTTAAAAGGTGTGAAGAATTGGGTTGCTATAAAGTTTTATTATATTGTTATGATGATGTAGTATCATTCTATGAAAGGAATGGATTTGAAGTTTTTAAACAAAATTTAATGGGAAAAACATTAGGAAAGTAAAATGAAAGTAAGAGAAAAACCTTTAAAGGTATTAGGGCCATGTGGAGATGAATCGGATGTTCAGGCTATAAGAGAAGTTATACTAAGTGGATGGTGGGGAAAGGGACCTAAAGTCCAAGAGTTTGAAGAAAAGTTTGCAAAACTTGTGGGTGCAAAACACGCCATAGCAGTTACGAGTAATTCTCATGGTCAAGATTTAGTAATGAAGGCAATGGGAT
>CALBXV010000247.1 GCA_937890045.1 uncultured archaeon | reverse complement strand
AACAAAACCTCCGTAGCACCCGTAATTTCATCCGCAAATGGGGACATATGGTTAATCACGATGAACTGATGAAACCTATTATACCACCGAAGTATGATGTAGGATTTGTAGCTGAAAATTGTAATACAAATGTATTAAAAGAATTAGAGCCTTGGTGTTCAGACATTTATGGTGATTGGGTTGGACATAAAGGTTATGGTGTAAATAAATACATTGAAGAAGAACAACCTGATACTCAATTTGATTTGAAGAAAAAAATACATTCACATCATATAGAAGCAAAAAATAATGTGGTTGTTAAGTTTGACTGTAATCTTTTAACACCCCAGAATTTTCAGATATTAGTGAACTTATCAGAGATACTTAAAGAAAGTGGTGAAGTGGGTGAGATGGAGCTGGAAATATTTAAGTTTAACATAAAATCACTTGATAGTTATGAAGGAGAATTAATAAATGTCGTATAAAGATTATATCACAGAAGTTCCAGATTTTCCAGAAGAAGGTGTGAACTTCAAAGACATATCACCATTATTGGCAAATCAAAAATTATTTGAAGAATGTATTGATGAAATGGGAATGTTAGTTGATATGCCTGATTATTGGATAGGTATCGATGCTCGTGGATTTATATTTGCATCTGCACTTTCTATGATACACGGTGGTGGAGTTGTAATGTGTAGAAAGGCTGGTAAGTTACCACCTCCTGTTACACGAAAAAGATATCAGTTAGAATATGGCACGGAGTGGATAGAAATGAAAGAAGGTACGGGAACTGCTGTTATAGTAGATGATGTATTGGCTACAGGTGGAACACTACGGGCAACTAATGACTTGGCTAAAATGGTAGGTTATGATGTTATAGATAATTTAGTATTAATTGATTTACAATATGTTCCAAGAGTAGAAATATTTGATTTAGAAGTAAAGAGTTTAATACAATATGAATAAAAAAGATATATTGATTGTATCTGCACTTGAAGTAGAAACACAAGGTCAGTTAGAAGATTATAGAGTTTTATACACAGGAGTTGGTAAAGTAAATGCCACTTTGGAATTAACGAAAGTATTACAAAAGGCACATTTACATTATTTACCGCCAATGCCAAAACTTGTAATCAATTATGGAACGGCAGGTAGTAGAGAATTACCAATAGGTGAATTGGTAGATTGCACAAGATTTATACAACGAGACATGGATGTAACGGGAATGGGATTTTTAAGAGGACAAACTCCATTTGAAAGTTCTGATGATATAGTTTTGGATTTTAGGAATAAACCATTTAATCCAGATTATAGTAGAGAACATCCTATTAATACAATTAAAAAACATTTGGTTTGTGGTAGTGGTGATAATTTTGTAGATAAGATAGAAAATGAAATAATAATGATTGATGTATTTGATATGGAGGCATATGCATTGGCTAAAGTATGTCATCATTATAAAATACCATTTATATCATTTAAATATATTACAGATAATGCCAATGAACATTCACCAGGTGATTGGAAAGATAATTGTTCAGATGGTATTAGTGAGTTTAAAGAAAGGATATTAGATAAATTATGAAAGCATTAGTAACAGGTGGTGCTGGTTTTATTGGTACAAACTTAATAAAGAGATTATTAAAGGAAGGTCACGAAGTAGTATCAGTAGATAACTATTCTACAGGGCTTAAAGAGAACCATCAAGAGGGCTGTAGATACTATGATTTTGATTTATCAAGTTCACATACACTTGGAATATATGTAGACCATGGCAGTTATCCACAGTGGAGAGATGATGAGTATGATATTATATTTCATATGGGAGCATTAGCAAGAATACAACCATCATTAAAACATCCACATAAAACACTATTTAATAATTTTGTAAGTACTCTTAATATATTAGAATATGCAAGAAAGAAGAATATAAAGGTAGTATATGCAGGTTCAAGTTCAGTTCATCATGGAATATATGAAAGTCCATATGCCTGGTCAAAGTTTAGTGGTGAAGATTTGTGTAAACTTTATAGTAATGTATATGATATGGATACATCAATATGTAGGTTCTATAATGTATATGGCCCACACCAGATAGGAGATGGAGCATATTCTACATTAATGGGTATATTTGAAAGACAATATAGAAATGACGAACCATTAACTATAACTGGTAGTGGGGAACAAAGACGAGATTTTACCCACGTGGATGATATAGTGGATGGAATAGTAAGATCGTCAGATGAGTATTTTAAAGAGTGTGAAATATTTGAATTAGGTCGTGGTGTTAATTTTAGTATCAATGAAATAGTTGATATGTTTGGTAAGAATTGTCCAAGAAAATATATTAAAGAACGGCCAGGTGAATATGATGTTACATTGGCTGATTATTCTCACGCACAAGAGTTACTCAATTGGAAACCCACAAGAAATATAGAAGATTATATAAATAAAATAATATGACATACTATTTATTATTGTCGGAAGACACTGAAAAAGATGTTTATTTTGACTCAAATGTTTTAGGAGAAGAAAGTTTTGGAACGTTTTATACTGGTCAAGGTATGGTAGCCTTGAACAACATAGTTAATCAGAAACCTGAATTACTCGAAACCATCAAAATCCTTGATGATTATAAGAAATTTTACACTCTTACCGAATTTTTTGACTTGCTGTCTAAGTTAAAAGTAATAACTACTTAATGCCGGAGAAATACTATGACAAATTGGAGAGAATACGAAGAATTAGAAGAAGAACTTAGTAAAGTTGATAAACCATTTAAAACTAAGAAGAAAAAAGATTGGAAACAACTTGCTGAGGAAAAGAAAAGAGAGGTTACTAAAAAACAATGGCAAAAGAAACGGAGGGTTTCTAAGAAGAAGGAAGATAAATAATGAGATATGTGTTGGTAGATAAGGAAAATAATGTTGTTCACACCATTGATCTTGCAAGTAATGTAGGTCTTACTGGAGCAAGAACATACTTTATGGGAGTAAAGAGAATCGAATCAAAAGAGTTTGATAAATTATGGAAAGTAAAGACAGAAGCCGCACATCTTAAAGGAAATGTAGAAAGAACAGACCATCCGGGTTATATAGAATGGTGGAAAGATGAAAGAACAAATTTAGATATAGAAAAAGATTAATAAAAGAGAAAGGTTATGAATAAAGAAGATAAACTAACTCCTGAACAAGAGAAGGAGTTAATCATGTTAGCGGCCGAAATCGAGGCCGAGGCAATAGCGATGAAAGTAGATTATAACGAAAATCCATCTGAAGAAAGTGGTAGTGTAGTTTATATACATCAAGAGAGTTCACTATTAGAAAACGAAGATGAAAAGTTATCTACAGTAGGACTTGCTAGTAGTAGTAAAATACTTGCCAAAGAATTAAAAAAACAGAAGAAAAAAGGAGATAAAAAATGACGGATGTATTATGGGTTATAGTTGGAATCATTATTGGTGGTTTTTGTGGATTATTTACCGCCGGATTATTAAGTTCTGGTAAGACCGAAGATTTGTATACGGAAATACAAGATCTAAGAACACAACGACAATTACTTAAAGAAGAAATATTTCGTTTAAGTCAACCAAAAAGTAAACCAACACCAAGAAAGAAACGAAAGTATAAACCCCGAAATAAGAAGAGGTAGTAATGGTTTTAGATAGTCTATTGGTAGGTGTAATGTTATTCAGTTCATTCGCCATAAGAACACCAAATGTTCAACCAAATCCAGATGACTATGAAGTTAGTGTTGGAGTGAGTAATGGACATTATTACATCAATCGTCAATGGGAACGAGAACTTGGTATGAAGTATATCGATGATTTGGTGTGGATAAAGTATGATAAGAAACTTTATTTTAAACCAGAGTATATGGATAAAGAAAGTCAGGGTGTTAAGTATTTAAAGGTGGATTATCGTTTAGAATACTATGGAGCAACTTGGGGATTCACTACTCGTTCCACTACTGATGCATTAGATGATTATGAAACATTTGCTTCAGTTGGTATAAGTAAGAAGAAAACTTATAGAAATGATGCAGTAGAAGTAGAAGTATCATTTGATGGTTATATGCCACCTGATGGATTAGGTGAAAATACTACATTTGAATATGAAGATAAATTCAAAGTGTCGTGGAAACTCACAGATAAAGTTAGGTTGTATAATTTAGGTGAAGTATCTAAACTTAAAGGTAAATCGTACTATAAGGGTAAGATTGGTATAGAAGTTAGTTTGTAACATATTTATAGTTGTTAATATAAATCAACTGGAGATATGAAATGTCTTTTTTACTTAATATGTTATCTGATGACGCTAAAATTTCAAGTAAAAGGTTTATTGGATTTTCATCGTTTGTTATGTTAGTTGCAAGTTGGATAGCAAATACATTTTTTAGTTTTGATATTAAAGACCAAATACTTGAATGTTTTATGTACATTACAGTAGTTGGATTAGGTGTAACAGCAGCGGAGAA
>CALBXV010000246.1 GCA_937890045.1 uncultured archaeon | reverse complement strand
CGAGAGTTTTATTTCTGGTTTGAAGAAGTTGTTTGAAGAACATTACATTGATGTTCCTGAAGAAAAAGAAGATGTTTTTGAAAGTCTAGTTGTCGAGAACGCAGAACTTGAGACAAAATTAGACGAACAAACAGAGAAGCATATGGAAACCGTGAAGGAATTAAACTCTTATAAAGCGCAATCTGTTTTCAAGACTATTGCAGAAGGAATGGTCGATACTGATGTTGAAAAGTTTAAAGAATTAACAGAAGATGTTGATTACGATACTGATGAACAGTATGCGGAAAAACTCAATGTTATTAAGAACAGCTATTTCAAGTCAGACAAAAAAGATAGTACTGTAACAGATAATAAGAAAACTGCAGGCACCAATAATCCAGTTGTAGATGGGAAAAGTGATGGACGTATGGACGGTGTAATGACAGCTATTTCTAACTTATCAAAAAAATAATGGACTGATTGAAGTTCAACCCTAAATTAATTTTTAATCAAAGGAGTACAAATATGTATTTATCAGAAAATATTTCTGAGAAGTGGAAGCCCGTAATGGAGCACACAGACCTTCCAGAAATTAAAGACCCTTATCGCAGAGATGTTACTTTGCGTTTGTTGGAAAACCAAGAGAAGTTTCTTCAAGAAGCGGCTCCTACTAACTCTACTGGTGCTAACGTAGATAATTGGGATCCGATTTTAATTTCACTAGTACGCCGTGCAATGCCTCAGATGATTGCATATGATGTTGCTGGTGTACAACCTATGACTGGCCCAACTGGTTTGATTTTTGCTATGAAAGCAAAATACACAAATCAGGGTGGTGCAGAAGCATTTGGTGCTGCTGGTACTGGTGCAGATGAGGCAGATACTTCTCATTCTGGTACAGGTACACATGACGATTCCGCTGCTGGTGCGAATCCGTTTACTGCAGCTGGTACATGGTCATATGGTACTGGTATGGCAACAGCAGACGCTGAAGATTTAGGCGCTGGTGGAACTTTTGGTGAGATGGCTTTTACCATTGACAAACAGATGGTATCCGCTAAATCACGTGCTCTCAAAGCTGAGTACTCTACGGAGTTGGCTCAGGACTTGAAAGCAGTTCACGGCTTGGATGCAGAAACAGAATTGGCTGGTATTCTTTCTACGGAAATCTTGCAAGAGATTAACCGTGAAGTTATCCGTACAATTTATGTTACTGCTAATGCTGGTGCAGCTGATTCTACGGTGCCTGGTACATTTAATCTTGACGTTGACTCAAACGGCCGATGGTCAGTTGAGAAATTTAAAGGTTTGATGTTCCAAATCGAGCGAGATCGAAACGAAATCGGTCATGCAACTCGGCGTGGTAAAGGTAACTTTATGATTTGTTCTGCTGACGTTGCATCTGCTATGTCAATGGGCGGTATGTTGGAATCTGGTCATGCGTTGAATGTAGACGATACAATGTCAACTTTCGCTGGTACAATGAACGGCATGAAAGTTTATGTTGATCCTTACTACACTTCTGGTGTTGGTCAGTTTTATGTTGTTGGTTATAAGGGTTCAAGTCCTTATGATGCTGGTCTTTTCTATTGTCCTTACGTTCCACTACAGATGGTTCGTGCTATGGGCGAGAATACCTTCCAACCTAAAATCGGATTTAAAACCCGATACGGAATGATTAAGAATCCTTTCGTAGGCGATGGTACAGCTACAATGACCGCTGATGAGAATCAGTATTACAGGAAAGTTAAAGTATCCAACTTGATGTAATTTCGGTTTTTAATTAAATTAGGGGGATGGGGACTTGTCCCTGTCCCTCTTTTTTTTTTGGAGTTCACTATGCACGAATACAAAGCTAAAATTACAAAAATTGTGGATGGGGATACAATAAAGTGTGATATTGATTTGGGGTTTGATTTGTTTCTTTCTAATCAAACTGTACGCCTCTACGGTGTGGATACGCCAGAATCAAGAACTAGAGATTTAGAAGAAAAGTATTACGGAAACATATCCAAACAGTTTTTAAACGATTATTGTCCTAAAGGAACGTATATAACCCTTAAAACCCACTTAGATAAAAAAGGTAAATTCGGGAGAATTTTAGGTGAAATCATACTCAATACAGTTAATTTAAACGAACAAATGATTGGAGAAAATCTAGCAGTTGAATATCATGGCCAATCTAAAATAGATATACATAAAGCACATATGTATAATAGACAGGAATTAAATAGAAAGGGTTATAAATACATTGAATAGTTCCTTACATTGGCCATTTTTAAGTGTTAGCCTGTGCTTGTTAGATTGGTCAATAGTATAAATAGTTATTATATATATTGCTATAACAATTAAAATAAAGCATTACTTATGTCTATCAATACACCACAAGAAGTAAATTATCTTAATACAGTCAATTTTGAAACTAATTTTGTACGCTTACCTAATACAAGTTTCACTTGTAGCGAAGTAACAATTCCTTCATTAGCACTTGGAATGACAACATTTCAATCGCTGTTTAGCGATATTCCGATTGAAGGTGATAAAATTAATTTTGAACAATTAAGCATATCCTTTATTGTTTCCGAAGATTTTAGCAATTATCTAGAGATATACAACTGGATGATTTCTATTGGATTTCCAGAAAAATTTGAACAATTTTCTTTAAAAGAATCTTTAGCACAATCCGCTTCAACAAGCACACTAAGATCGGATATGTCTGTTATTGTAAATACAAACAAATCAAATCCTAATTTTGAAATAACATTTAAAGATGCTTTTCCTGTATCTTTAGGTAGTATAACATTTGGTTCTAATGCATCTTCTCTTGAACCCATCTCTGTAGCCGCTACTTTCGCATATACTGGCCAGTTTTTAATTGAAAAAATAGGCTAAAACAAATTCCTTACATTTCATGAATCCTTTTGTTATACTTATACTATGAATATTAATGATATTAAATTAATGATATTAAAGGATAGTCATTTTCTCAAAGATGAGGTTAATATTGATACCGCATCTTTGTCCGTGCCAGAGTTGAGCGGAAAATACCATCAATTGATTTCAGAAGAAACTATGAGTTTGCGAATTTTGAAAAAGGAATATGATGTTCTTTATAGAGATAGATGGATATTTTATTCTGGAAAAGCAGACCCCGAAGAATACGATAAAGAAGAATTTAATTTAAAGATTCTTAAACAGGATATCGATAAGTTTTTAAATGCAGATGAACAGCTAAACACGCAGAAAGATAAAGTTACCTTACAGGAAAGTAAGATTAATCTACTTACAGAATTTACGAAGTCTATTATGAGTTTATCTTTTAATATTGGTAATGCAATTAAGTGGAAGAAATTTTTAAGTGGTGAGCTTGGATGATTGTCGTAGGAAAACTAAATGAATCATTTTTGCAGATTTCATGTGAAAAACATATTGCGTATGAACTTAATGAATACTTTTCTTTTAAAGTACCTAACGCTCAATTTCATCCGAAGTTTAAAGCAAAGATATGGGATGGGAAGATACGTCTATTTAACATAAACACAGGAAAGATGTATTTTGGTTTATATCCATACTTAAAAGAGTGGGCGCAAAAACATTCTTATGAAATAAAAACAGATATAGTAGAAGCAAGTGGTAACAATGTTGACTATGAAGGTTGTTATAATTTTATGAATGATTTACAACCTTTAGTAAAAGGTAAAAGAATTGTTCCAAGGGATTATCAGATAGAATCTTTTTGTCATTGTGTTAAGAGTGAGAGGTCATTATTACTCTCCCCAACATCATCTGGAAAGAGTTTAGTTATCTATTCTTTAATAAGATGGCATCAACAATTTCTAGACAATGATAAAATATTGATTCTTGTACCAACAACAAATCTAGTTACACAGATGTACAATGACTTTAAGGATTATTCATCAAGGTCAAAATGGAACGTAGAAGATCAATGTCATATAATTTATTCTGGTAGGGAAAAGGAATCAGAAAAACAAATATACATTAGTACATGGCAATCTTTGTTTCGTTTAGGGGCGCCATATTTTAAGAAATTTGGTATGGTTATAGGTGATGAAGCACATTTATGTAATGCCCAGAGTCTTAAAGGTATCTTAGAGAAAATGACTACCTGTAGGTATAGGTTTGGTACTACTGGTACTATTACAGATTCTAAGACAAATAAATTGGTATTAGAAGGATTGTTCGGCAAGACTTATACAGCAGTTACTTCTAAACAATTAATGGATGATAAACACATATCTGATTTAAGAATAGATTGTTTAGTATTAAAATATACTGATGCTGAAAGACAATCATTAACACAGTCTACATATAAAGAAGAAATTGATTTTGTTGTACAACATAAAAAAAGAAACGAATTTATTCGTGATCTTGCTTTACTTAGAAAAGGTAATGTTTTGATTCTTTTTAATTATGTTGAGAAACATGGTAAAGTTTTATATAAATTATTACAAGAAAAAAATAAAAAAGATAGAAATATATTTTTTATAGCAGGTGAAACATCTGTTGAAGATAGAGAAAGAATTCGTAGTTTAGCTGAAGTTGAAAACTCTATCATAGTTGCTTCGTCTGGTGTATTATCAACTGGTGTGAATATCAAAAATCTTCAAACTTTAATTTTTGCTCATCCATATAAAGCGAAGATAAGAAATCTTCAATCTATTGGTAGAGTATTAAGATTAGATGATAAAGATAATAAGGCGATTCTATTTGATATCATCGATGATTTGTCATGGAAAGCACACCAAAACT
>CALBXV010000245.1 GCA_937890045.1 uncultured archaeon | reverse complement strand
TTAAGGTTCTTAATTGTTGCTCCTCGTAAGACATTCCATAATAAAGTTCTTCATTAAAAGCTTCAGAAGGTTCGGCGGCATCAGGCCCAAATTGCTCTTCAAGATAATCCGGTTGATTAATTCTTGAATGAATCTCTTCTGGTGTCTCAGTATATCCATGATATGTAGTATCAGGATCAGTCTGAGGAAGTATAAAATCTAACAACTGATCTAATTTAGTTTTAGGAGTAACTCTTGTAACGCCACCAACAGGTTTATATTTTATTCCACGAGAATCTTGTCCTTCAGGAATATCAAATCCGCCAGGCGTTTTGTAAGATACAACACCACCAGGCTTATCACCACGTTTCAATCTTCTTAAAATATATTCTTTTCTTTCTTCGGGCTTAGAAAAACCTGTTGCAGAAAAGTCTAATTGTTCTACTAGATTTGCAAGTTTCCTTGGATCAATTTTAGTAAACTCCCTTCTATACCGTTCAAACGGTGCATCTTCAAGCTCCTGAAGCCAAGCCTTTATAATCAATTCATCAATGTTGCCATGAGGTGTGGCAGTCATATCAGGTTCTACTGAGTATGTCTGAGGGAAATCACCGTTCATTTGTCATCACCGTATCTGTACTTGCCTCTTGCTACATTCCATTCTCTTTTTCTTTGTCGCCATTTACCATAAATATCTACATATCTACTATAATCTGCCCCACTTAAAGACTTTAAAAATCTTCTGTAGTCAGATATTTTCTTTCCTTTACGTTCTCTGCTTAAATTTACAGGCTGTGTTCTTGTTACCATGCTCTTCAAATTTGATCTAGCAGTTTTTCTAGCATGTGCTGCCGTATATAATTCTTCTCTTTCTAGGCTATGTGCTATAAACCAATAAGCTGTCCAATAGGCTTTAGCTTTTTCTTCTTCCGGTCTTTCAGACCAAAATGCTTGTTCTACTAATCTATAATATGGACTTCTCTCACTCCCAACATCTGGAAACTCTTGATACTCAGCATCATACACGTCTTTCTTAAACTGATTTACTAAGTTCTTGAATCTTTTATTCTCAGCAAAATCAGGCTTGGCTGAGTTCTCAAATAGTCTTAAACCATGATTGTATATAACAAGATTCTCTTTTAGCCAATCATGAGTAGCTATATACGGCTTTTTTGATCCTGATAAAACATGTCCAAGTTCATTTGCCCCACTTTTAAGTACCTTAATTATAAATGGAGAATACGACTCTACAGCCCCGCCAAACTCATCGAATGCATTTGAGAATACGCCAAGAAATTCTGCTCTCATCATAGCATTGAAAATGTTATCTGGAAACTTTTTGTATTTTTTAGGCTCCATACCCAATACACCATTGTATAAAGAAATCAATGTAAGTCCAGTAACCGCTGAAGCACCCATATATTTCATCATAGGTATAGGATTGCCTCTTTCCGCTAAAGGTCTCCATATATTCTGCTGTACATTTTCTGTAACACGATATGCAATTCTATAAAATAGAGTAGCAGGCTTGGCAATAGGATGTGCCATCCAAGTTGGTACAAATGGTAATTCAGGAGCACCCTGAGTCATGATGTGAGCCATAGACATTATCTGAGTTTCTTCGTTGGCAGTCAATCTTCCTCTTTTTAAAATCTTATCAACATCCAATCTAAATGTATTCTCTAAATAATGTCTTGCTTGTGCTTTAGACATTCTAGCTTCCCATGGAGTTTTATTACCAACTAATACATCTGTAGCCGTTCTTCCTGTAAAAAGACCAGTAACTACAGCTCTTACTCTATTGCCTACTTCTGCAGGTCTCATAGCTCCAAAGAAGCTAATTTTTTCTATAGGTTTAAAACCTGATGCCTCTAGAGCCTGTAATTGATGTGTACCCATCTGTAGAGCACCAGTTCTTTCGGTTAATGTTCTCCAATATCCATAATTAGAAAGAAGTTCGTGATATGCTTTTTGATATGCCCTAAAATTAAATGTACTGAATATCTCTCTTTCGCCTATAAGCATATTTTTAAAGCCTGAAAAAGGAGATGAAAGACCGATGTTGGCGGCAAATCCCCAAAGATGCTTTATAGCACCATAAACTTTGTCACCTGGAGAAGTCATCTCATGACCGTGAACTTGTCTCTCTACTGCTTTTTTGGCCCAGTTTACTATGCTATCATCTTTAGTTTCTAGAGAAAGTTTAGTCCAGATATCATTTGCCTTCTCTCCTCTAACGCCACCAGACCCATATATTCTAGTAGTAGGAGCCGCATGAGATACTCTTTCTGTGTAATGTGGAATTACTCTGTCGACATGTCTCTCGTAGACATCTATTATTTTTTTAATTTTTGATCCGTTGACTGTATCCCCAACTTTTACATTGAAAGAATCAAGTTTTATTTCACGACCATTTTCATCGAAAGCCATTCTAGCAGGTAGCTCTACTCTTCTTCCATATTGAACACCGAAAACCCCTCTGTTCTCAGTATAATTAGTTATTTCATTGACTTTCTCAACAGCAGCCAACTGTCTTTCGGTAGGGTCTGATATCTTGCTTATTTCAGGATCCTTCTCCATAATTCTCTCTACAACTCTAGCTCTAAAAGCATCATCTGTTTTAAAGGCAGACCTAGCTTGTTCTGTAAGAATTCGAGGATAGTATTCATCTACAGCTCTAGACTGAACTGATGTTAATTTAACCTTCTCTCCAGTCTTTAGAGTAGTTTCAGAGCCTTTTTTAAGTGGCTTATTCAATATTGTGCTTGGATATCTTAGATCGCTACCTTCTATTGATACGATCTTGCCACCTTTTTTATACTTAGCCTCCCAAATGGGAATTTGTTTTGTCTTGGATCCTTTAAATACTTTTATTTTAACTCCAGACTCAGCCATCCAAGTAAACATCTGCTTCATAAAAGAATCATATTCTTTTACAATTTGTTTCCCTAAATTTCTACTCACACCTTTTTCGTCTACAAACTTACCTTTCTTAAGATTGTCTGTCAGCCCAAACTTACCAAATTTATCAGGGTCAATTAAAGCAACTATATGATTTAAATCTTCTTTAGATAGCTTGTACTTCTTTTTCAATACCGTGTTCAAGAAGTACGATCCATGTCCTTGAATTCCAGCCTTTCTAAGTGTGAATTCAGCCATCTTCTTTGCTAACTTTGTGGCTGTAGGGCTATTATATCTTTCTGATATACCTCTTAGAGTTGCTTCCACGGGCAACGTAAGCTGAGAGATAGTATTTCTCCAAGACTGTGATAACTTGCCTATGATTCCAGGTTCATCACCTTCTAACATTCGGTATGAAAATTTTGATTTCTTTTCAGTTCTGTACAAATCAAGCATTCTTGCGAGTTGACTTGGTACCATCTCTGTGCTCGATTCTACACCTGTCATTTTCTTGTTTATAAATTTATAATCTTTATCACTGACATTTTGCTTTTTCTGTAGAGACTTTAATTTTCCTCTAAGTTTAGACCATGTATTATATCCCTTTTCACCCTTTTGAGGGATAGTCTCTATGGGTTTGTCATCTACAATAACGCCTGCTTCTTTTTCTTTTTCAAGTATTGTCTTTAGCTTATTTACTTTCTTAAATGATTTAAAGAATTCATTGGCTGGTAAAGTATAATCTACATTCAGCTCTGTATCTCTGTAGACAGCCATCTGCTTCCCTTCTTTATTGGTATAAATTTTTAACAGATCAACGTTCTCTGTCTTCTTTCCTACTTTTCTTTGAAATGGATTTTGTTCTTCTAAAGGTCTTTGACCAGCCTTTAACTTACCTTCCACAGTAACCGCATCTAAGAGCTTGTCGTCTGCGAGTATTCTATTAATTTCTTTTTCTGTATATCCGAATGTTCTTAACGCAGATTGCTGTCTTCCTTTAGTGTATGCTCTATCAGCCCCTGCTCTGACATGATGCATAGCGACTAAACCTAAGCCGTGAGCTACTCTCTCAGAAATATCCATATCGGTCTGCATTAAATCCCCGGCATATCCTGCAAGAAATAAAGCTGGTGTTTCTACAAAGCCAGCCTTAGGTATGTTCAACGTCTTTGGAAGTCCAGCAACAGAAAATACAATGGATGAAATAGTATCAGCTTTCATCTGTTGTATTCTATTTTCAATGGAGGTAGCTAATGGTACATGAGCTTGACCATAAAGATTAAACGTAACAAAGTTTCTTGCTCCAAGATCAACAGACTGTGCAAGTCTTGGGCTTATAGTAGTCAGCCTAGCCATAGTATTAACATATGGTCTAGTTTTACCTAAAATTCCAGAGGTTTCTAGCTTAAGATATTTAGATGCACCTTTAAGTCTTCCGGCTTTAATAAGAGTTCTAGCTGTTTTAAGTGTCTTGGCAGCCTTAGCCCCCTTAAGACCTAGCCCTGTAACGCCAGCCGCTGTGCCTACTCCTGTACCAGTCAAAAGAGCGAAAGGTATCATTCCAAAGCCTATGCCTGTAAGACTGCCTGCAACGTCAGCTATTAATTCATATGTCGTAGCGTGTTCATCAATGTCAGTAGCTCCCCAGTCTAATGGTAGGGCACCTTCTTTGAACTTCGCCCAGAATCTAGAAGATAGGTCTCTATATTTTTCATCTGCATATGTTTCAGGTAGATTTGTAGGTTGACCAATTAAACTTGTAAGATTGTAAGGTGATTCTATCTGTACTGAAGGAGCTTCTCCTAAAAGAGAAGAAATATTATATGTAGAATCGTATTGAGTAGAAACTTCTCCTTTTTCTATTCCCTCGGAGAAAAATCTGCCCTCTTCTTCGCTTGCCTGCCGAAGAAAATCTCCAGAATCTTGACCAAATAAATTGCCAGTAATGGGATCGTAAAGTGATCCTGCTCCCACATCGAATAATTGTGATGTATCACCTGGATCTGTTGTGTACCCTAGTAAAGCACCAAGATTATATGGTGATTTATATTGAGGCATTATCTCTTCTGAAGTGCGAGCTTTCTAAGTTCTTCTATAGATAGATCAACCCAATTAGGATATGATCCTTGTGCCTTAGTTTTCGTTCTTTGACTTTCTTCGTTAATCCAGCTTTTTGTAGTTCTAATTGTAAATTTATCACCAGATTTTCGTATCGAAACATCTTCGCCCGAAGGCAACTCCCATTGACCAGTAGCAAATTGTTCTACATCTTCAGGTACTTCTTCCCCTGCAAAGACCTCTGCAAGAAATCCTTTCCCTCGTTCATAAAGCCCTGGCTTTTCTTCTTCTTCAGATTCGGTAGATACCTCTATTCCCAATTCTTTCATAAATTCTCTAAATGCAAGAGAATTTGGGTCTGAAGTTAATTGATCAACAACAAATTGTTCTATTCGTCCCTTTTGCTCCTCAGGCTCGACAGTTTCATTATGTTCCTGCCAGATTCTGTTCGCAATTACTACACTTTTATTATAAACCATTTCAGGATTTAAACCTAATCTCGTCGTTGCGTTTATAAAATCCATATTATACTTACCAGGTATTACCGAACCCATAAGATCCTTATATCGTCTAGATATATCATTATAAAGATTTGGATCTGTAGTAATTAATTCTTCTGGATTCTTTAGTATGTTCCCCAACGCTGTCAATCCTGCCGCACTCGCCTGTGCATTGTATACAAATAGAGCTAATGCTTGCTCAGGATTTGTAGCATTCACTTCTCTTATCATATCTGCTTGCGGATGATTAGGATACATACTTAAATATGAATTCACCAAATTTCGTTTATCCTGAACATTTCCAGAGAGAAAAGCTTTAACTTGAGCCTCCAAAGCTGGAGATACAGCCGAAGCTCTATACGATTCTTCTCTTACTTTCTTAAGATTTCCATCTGCCATCCACTTTCTAAACTCTTTTATCGTACGAGATTTAGCACTAGCTATTGGTCTCAATTTAGTTACAGCTTGATTAGCCTGCTCAGTCTCCCACGTTCCTTTGTCGAATGAATCTAATATTAAAGGGTAATCTCCTGTATTCCATAAATTAGTTATTAAACTCAATTCTGAGTCTGCCAACTGCTTTTCTTTAGTTGCATCTAACTGAGTTTGTAGATGCTTCATTCGAAAATCATTCTGAAGCGAATTCTGTACCATAGTAGGCGCCATTTGCTTCATCATATCTGTAAGTGCTGTAGCTCCGCCTCTAGCTACATCTTCAAAACCATTAGGCATTACTTATTCTCCCATAACATATTTACTAAATCATTGAGATTACCACTGTTCTTAGCTCTCTTAGCTAAAAATTGTGGTGTCTCGTTTAAATTAAATCTTTTCTTCATTCCTTTCCATCTCTTTTGACACTTACCGCAGGACTTATGTTTATTCATGTATGCGTTCAATATAACTTTACTAGGGTCTGTATTCATGTTTTCTCCTTATTTGTATAGGTCTTTCAAGAGACTACTCTCTCCAAAGGAATAGCTTAGTCCAGTATCATTTATCTGATCGAGAAGACTAGGCCCTCTCACGTTTTTACTTCCTATCGGGGTGACCTGAACCAATTCACGACCTCCAGGATTATCTCCAACTAATAGATTTCTAGGGCCAGATGTGATGAAATTAGCACCGTATCTAGCTGAGCAATCAGCAGGGCTACATCCAGCAGGAGCCATTTCAAGCCATTTGCTATAGTCACGCTTATTGTCTTCAGATGGTTGATTAGCACACCAACTATCACATGGAGTTTTATTCTTTTCGGCTTCACAGCATGCTTCCCACTGCGATAAACGACTTCTATATTCAGCATCAACTCCAGCCCCTTCTCCCATTTCTCCAATAATATTTTGAACATTTGGTATAGGCCCACAATCTGGGCAACTAGGATCAATTTCTTCTTCGATATCGTCTAGAGGCCCTTCTCTAGACCCACAAGGTTTACCTTCTCCATAACATAATTCATTCGGATTTTCTCCGGCTTCTTCTGCAAGTTCAATACATCGTTCACAATCTGTTGAATCTTTTTTCTTATCTATGGGTCTACATTCATATTCCCCACGAAATGCTCCGGCAGTACCTTGTTTAATCCCTTCATAGTCTGGTGCTGAAATTTCAACACACTCTTCATCTTCAGGACAACCAATTTCACGACAGTCGCCACCATCACCACCATCTCCGTCGCCGCAATCAGCTTCACAAAGTTCAATAGAAGGATATTGACCTGGGCTATTTTCTGCGGCTGGAACACAATTTCCATCTACACAATTATGTGGTATTTCATCAGGTTCGCAACCAGAAGCTAGACACAAAGCCAAATTTTCAAATGATCCGTTTTCGTCTTCAACACATTTTTCGCCTGCTTCATCGCAACTATATCTTTTAACATCTCCATTACCATCGCCATTACCACAAGATGTCATACATTGTTCATAATTCTGATCACACATCCCATATGTCGACGGATCATTATTTGCATAACATTCTTTTCTAGCTTCATCGCACTTTTCCTGACAGGTTAAGCCATCACCGTCATCAGGACAATCCTCATCTTCATCTATACAGCTACCATCAGGACATTTCTTTTCGCCATCCTCACACGGTACACCAATATCGAGACCTTTGACAAGGCCATATTGATCCATAACAGATCCCATCCAATCACTGATAAAGCTTTCAACTCCAGCCAATCTCTCATCCATAGCTTTTCTGATATTCCAAAGAGCTTCATCTTTGTTTAATTGATCTATTTCAGCATCGGTTAATAAACCAGCATCCGCTTGATTTCTTCTAAATTCTATATCACGTCTTGTTGCTTCCTGAGCCTGAAGTGCCTCGTCTCTAGCAAGTTCATCGCCAGCCATCGCAAGTTCTGCTGTATCAATAGCTTGTGATGCTGTATCTGAAATATCGTCAAGATCAAGACCAAATTCTCTTTCAATAGCACCTTCGGCCCATGTACCACCATTTGCTTCACAATCTTTTTTTGTTCCATATTCTGGGTCAGAACAAGAACCCATTAATATATCAAATTGTCTTCGAGCCTGCTTTGTAACTCTGCCTCCGCTTACCATCTCCCCTGTATCGGGATCCCACTCACCATATTCTCTCGTTAGAGCACCTGTTCTGACATCATATTCGTCTGATAGGTCTTTAACAGAAACATTATAAGCTTTAGCTATCTCTTGCAACGCAGGCAAGAATGTCTGACCTACAATTCTTCCTAGATTATTTCTAGTCTGTCTATAAATTTTATCTTCTTCTGATTCTACATATCCTGCACCTGCAAATTGAGATTTAAGAATCTCTCTTGCCATTGGGAGTTCTTGCAGTAATGTCCCTCTTACGTTCTGAAAAGATGTAGTAAAGTCTCTTCTAGACCTAAGCTCTCCCATCTCTTTTTGAAGTCCAGCTCTTCGCTCTCCAATAGTTTTTTGAGCTTCGGCTGATTCAAATCCGGTAAGATACTTAGCTTGTGCCGCTTCAGTAGCAGATGTTAGAGCCTCTCCTGCTTCAATTCTAGTCTGTAATTTTTTCTCAATGGCACCATTGATGGCATTCTGCATATTCTGAAAAATTTTGCCTTCAAACTCACCAAGCTGGCTAACCAATGTTTCATATTCTGCTTCAGTGAGAGTACCATCTGCAAGAGCGGATTCAATTCTTTCTTTTTGAGCTTCGAGACCGACCTGATTTTGATATGCTTGTTCAGAGAGATTATATGCATCTTGTATTAATTCGTCTCTTTCTGCTACACTTAAATATCCATTGACGTAAGCCTCATCTATTAAAGATTGTTGTCTGTCTCTTTCATTCTCAGATATTTCATATGCACGGGTAACTAATTCTGTTTCTTTCGCTTCAATCTCAGGAAGAGTTCCCAATAGATCGAGAAAGTCCTGCATAGGGAATGTAAGCGTTGCAAAGTATTCTTCATATCCCTCAGGAAGATCAAAATTATCCTGCATCCATTGATACAGACCGCCACCAAACATTCCTTCGTCATCAGAGCTAGTATAAAATGGTACCCATTCACCTTGATCAGCCTCACAAGAATCTTTAGTATTGCCAGATCCTCCTTTACAATATCCCCCAACATTGAACCCTTTCATAAAAGATTCAAAGTCTGTATCGTATTCACCTATATCTATACATTGACCATTAAAGCATTTCTCTCCTTCAGGACAGTTATCATTACCTTCTGCATCAACTTCACACTCAGCAACATCTTCAGCCTGATAGCCTGTTTCACAGGTTTGATTTTCTTTATCCCAAGTCCCACCTCTTTCAGTACAGGCTTTCTTGAGCATTTTAAGAACATCTTCACTATATGTATAGCCACCCAACTGATCTGCCCCAGCAGATTCAGATGTATCAGGGGGTGTATATTCTAAGCCTTTTAAACCACCTTTATAAAGGTCGGCTAGAAAACTTTCCCAATCAAAACCGTTTGGCATTTATTTATCCTATTTTATAAAGAACTTCTATCATTAGCGTACAGAACTTTTTCCAGGAACCCAATCACCTTGAAATAAATTGGAAAGTCGAATGTCTTTACTCTGATCATATCCTTTCCAAGATTCCCACATCTCTGGTTTAAAGAAATCTCCAAGCTCACCTTCTCCAAAAAGTTTATATTTATTATAAGAAGACACAGCCTGAGGATTGGTAGCAAAAACTGTTAAAGCAGTATTCATCATATCTGTAAAAGCATTTGTCCATTGAGCTTGATTCATTTGCATTTGACTTCTTTTTATATAGGCATTCATATCGCTAATTTGCTTATTTAATTGAGCTTTCTTAGACATATGAAATTTTACAGGAACATCATACTCTGGTACTTGCCCCGCAGGTGCTCTTTTTTCAAAAGGGCTTTTAAATTGAAGCATTCTTCCAGGAACAAAAGCATATTTCTCTCCAAATTCGCTTCCTGCAATACTACCTATTCCTGCACCAGCAACAGTACCTACGGCTGCCCCAACTGGCCCAAATGTAGATCCAATACTAGCACCTGCCTTTGCGCCTCCGATAGCACCAGTAGTTCTTCCTCTGCCCATTCTAGTTGCTCTTCTTCCTTCTCTTACGTCTAACTCTCCCATTCTCTCTTGTGCCGCTTCACCTCCAGCATAAATGTTCTCTAAGTCTTCATAGGCTGCACCTGTA
>CALBXV010000244.1 GCA_937890045.1 uncultured archaeon | reverse complement strand
TTTTGGTGAGGCTAAATTGAATCCGGCATAAACTGTCGAATACTTAAAAAAGTTTTGAAATGCTCCCCCTATTTGTCCAAATAAAAAAGATGTTGATAACAACAGTCCAACCAATAATTTCTTCATTTTTATCTCCAAATAAAAAGTTTTTTACAACTATAAATATTCTATTACGTAGAAAAATTTTGTTTATAATCTAATTTGTATCAAATCTTACAACAAAAGAAAGTGCTAATTCCTTTTCATTTTTTACAGGTTTAGCAAGTTTGCCAACAGCTAACAATTCTTCCTCATCATTATATAATCCTATAGTAGAAACATAAGTATTAAAATCAGAATGTGTTGCTACACCTATTAACTCAGTTCCAATATTATACGAACTTTCATATGAACTGGTTGCATATCCAAGTAAATCATATGGAAATCCATCAAAATTTGTTTTAGCAAATACAGAAGCACTAAACGCGTTTGTCGCCATAGATACACTACCACTTTGTCCTACCTTTAAAGTTTTACTGGTAGTTCCAATAAACTCATTTTCATCAACTCTACAAACATATTCTCTTTCATATATTTTTTCAGTCGAATTAAATTTTATAGTAAATCCATCAGTTCCTTTTCCGGTTCCAACTGTAGAATAAGAACCTGTATCTGTTATAACAGCTACTCCATCATTATAAAATATATTACCAACTACACTACCACTATTCGTAGTATCAGGCGTTCTGTTTGAATAACTTGAACTATATGCAACATCATAAAGATTTCCATAACCATCATCTTCTAATATAATAGTAGACGCTGTACTATCGTCTGTGATTCTTACTGACTTTGGTTGGATTATTTGTCCAAAATATTTTTGTGGAATGTTTATTAAGGTTGCGGTATCATGTAACTGTCTTGTATAAGGTCTTCGTAAAGATAATTTGGTATTTTCCAAAACATCTTCAGAAGTATAGTTAACTATGGCGTCAGACGCTGATGGTACTCCATTTATGTAATCAATATAACCTTTCATATCACTTATATCTTTATAATATAACTTATTTATTGTTTGCCAAAGAGGTACATGAAAAAATGTTCTTGTTTTTGGACTATCAACACTTCCGGTTCCAAAACTCGAAGACGCTGCATTAGCAGTGCTAAAATTATATAAATTGGAATCTGTTCCTTTTACGAGAGATACACTATAAAACCCACTTCCACTATCTGTATTACTAAAAGTGAAAGTTTTATGTACATAAAATGATGTTATTGAAACATCTTCGGGTTCAAGATTTTTCTTGAATGACATTTTTGAACCCCTTTAAAAATCGAGTTTTACTTTGATTAACGCTTCCCTTGATCTGGATTTTAGAATTGGTTTACTTAATTTTGCTATAGCTAACAACTCATTATCAGAATTATATAATCCAACACTTGTAACATATGTTTTTTGTTCAGGCGCAAACGCTGTAATTATTTCTTTTCTACCAGCAACTGATTCTGTATAATAAGTTTCATTAGTAGTAGCATTAAATTCTTTAGAGGTAGCTCTAACAAAATAATGACGAGATGTTATTTCTTCTTGTCTTTTCATTTGAAAATATGCTCCACCAACAATACTATCAAATATTTGACTATTATTCTGTCCATCTGCATTTGACGCTACAGCTGTAGTTAAAAGTAATGGTGATGTTGCCAGTTTAACTGGATTTAACATTATAAGTCCCAATTTTGGATAAAAAGTTCCATAAGACCCATAAGTTGCAGATTCAGCAGTTGCCGCTGTTTTAATAGTTGTTCCACCTACCAATGATCCACTAACAACATTATATTCTGGTAAAAAATTTCTTTGATTTGCATTACCACCTTTATTCGCAGAAGAATCATCAATAAGTTTTATTCTATTAGCACCACTACCAAGCCAAAGTTCCCAACCACCAGGTTCTATTTCTTCTCTAATTCTTGCTCTATTAAGAGACAACGCATAAATTTGTCCTACATCTGATTTACCACTAAATGTAAATTTTGAAGTTTGTGGTGGATTAACTAAACTATTAAATTGACCCCACACTGCCGCTGAAGTTCTATCACCAGTAGCTCCAACTGTTCCTAATGACCCACTTCCTTGATAGTGACCATACGCAACACCAAATTGTACAGACGCTGAAGCGTTAGTAGATGGATTATATTTGTAAACATCTAAGGCGTAATCACCAGTACTTCCACTCTGAATAGATGAAGTATAAAATGTAGTAATTAACGATGCTCCATCTTGCCAAACACCAGATGTTACTATAGCAACATCATGTACTACATCTTCTTCTGAAAAAGTTTTATAAAACGCCGCCATATTTTAATCTCCTATATTAACCGTCCGATTCCCAATCATAATCATCTATTGATGGTTGTGGGCCATACGGTGATGTGTTAGACGCTACATCTTTCGTAACCGTAATAGCAATTACCTTAGATAAACCAGAAGTATTACCTGTTATAGTAACTGTTGTTGTAGCTTGTGTATTAATAGATTTAGCTACTAAATTAACTGATTTAGCAACACGACTTTTGCCTGTTAAGTTAGATTGGAATCCAACAACATTTAAATTATCAATTACAAATGTATATGTTTCTTCAGGTGCACCTATAGTAGTGGGTGCAATTGCAATAGTTGTTAACGCTTCTACACTTGTATAATTTTCTTGGTCAACATTAAGTTTTGCACCAGCTAAAGTTTGATTCACTAAAAAACTCCTAAAATTAGCTCTATTAGGAGTAGCTTCTAATAGTGAAATATTTTCAATAACAGTACCATATGAATCCGATCCATTTGGATGTGTTACATCATATAAAGTATAATCAACTTCTTCATCACTTAGAGCAAATTTAGTAATTTTAAAATTTCCACCGTGTGATAAAATCTGACGACCTCTTTTTGTTAAAATAGCATCAACTGTAATCGTTGAATTATCTAAAAATCCCATATTATAATCTCCAAAGATTTAATTGTGTATATAACTTTTCTAAAAATAAATATCTAAATTCTAAATTTTTATACATTTTAATTATCCTTCATTTTCAACAACTTCCAACTCAGAAATACCAACATCCACTGGTACCGCAACTGTCGGTGCAGAAATTCTTACAATTACAGGTAAATCACCATCAGTTGTTGTATTCTTAGTTTGTTTAACACCTTCAAAAAAAGACCTATTCCACGCTGTTATATATTGATATTCCGGATCCAAATCCGTTGTTGCTAATGATTTAGATGAATAATAATTTATAAATGCATCAGGATTATCAAGTCTTTTAACAGTCCACGTTGAATATTTTAATGGTATATGTGTTTCTGTAGTACCACTTCCTGAAGTTAATCCAAGATATGTTTTTTTATAATCTTCAGTTGTATTATAATAATATCTATATTCTCGATTATTTACAGATAATCTATTATTTAATATAACAGCACCAGTTGCTTCTTGAAATACCGAATCTGGGCCGCCGAATTTAGCAGAACCTGAAACATATAAAGTTCTATCTTCATATCCATTATTATACATACCATCTTTAAACGCAAATTTATATAAGGATGGTGATCTCCACAAATCTGATTCAACTGTTCCAGTATAATTTCGATATTCAGTACCTAGTGTAAGTACCGCACTACCTGAATCTGTATTATCAACTTGTGATAAATTAATTGTTTTTTCATATTTAGGTTCTGTAGAACTTGGGTTATTTCTTTGAACTGGTGATTTAGGCCTTTCAAATATATTACCCTCAATCAATGTTCCCATATGAGTTTTTGCTCGAGCTGGAACTAAATGTTTTAATTGTTTAAAAAGTGCTTGGTCATAATATTTTATTAAACGCATATAATCCCAAAAATCATTATTGTCTTTATATTTTTTAAAATATTCATTAGAAATATTTTTAAGTTCTCTATATTCAGATTCAAATCTATCTCTTGGATCACCAATATACTGATTAAAATCTAAATCACTCATTGCAAAAATTATATCTTCATTTACTGCATCAACTGGTGAAAAATAAATTCCAAGTTTTGGTGAGTCTAACGGTGAAAAATCATTTGAACTATAATCCCACCTATTTACTCTACTAAGAGATGCACCTGAACCTGATATAAAATTATTTTCAATTCGTATTTTATCAGCTAATCTTCTGTTTGGGCCATAATTTGGAACAAAAGTTTTTGTTTTATCTATTACTGAATGAAAGAAATTTCCTGTGAATCCATGTGCACTACCACTTTGCATATACGATTGATCTGCACTTGAATCTCTAATATCTATGTTTGAAGATAAATCACTATCATCATTCAATGAATATCTTAATACCAAATCAGTATATGACGCTGACGGATGGTTTCCATTAAATGATTTTGGAGCCGCAACATGATTATCAAACGCTTCTTCTTTCAATGGTGAATTCCAATATCTAAATTCCATCATTGAACCACTAAATCTTGATGCATTAAAAATTGCAGAACCCGTTCCACTCGAATGTCCACCAACATATACAGTTCCACTACCCGTCCATGCTGCATTGTAAGATGACGAAACTGTGTGGTTTGTTGAACCACTTACTATTAAATTAGATTTAGAAGAATGTATAATTCTATCAACACCAGAATCATATTTCTTTACAAATAATTCATAATTAAAAACATCTGTTATAGTATCCGTATTAGCAGATGTTTTTCTTACAGATACATCATCCCAATAAACTACAGATTCTGGTTTTTCATTTCTAAATTGTATACCAAGTTTTGATGTATTTGGAAATTTTACTGTTTTTTGAACTTGAACTTGTTTCCATTCGGCTTCATCTACCCCAATTTTTTCAGATGTTTTAGTTCCACCATCTTGTAGCGTATAAAGTGTTTCATCATCCCAATTAACAACATTTTCATTAGAATCTAATTCATAAATTCTTAAACTTACTACTGAATCAACCTTGCTCGCTGAAGCTTTTGCAAACGCAGAAAACATAACAGTATCAAATTGTGATACACTTGTTACTGATGCGTTGTAACTTGTATTAACAGGGTCATCTTTAAATAATAAAGTATATGATGCATCATTTTTTGAAGTATTAGTATGTTTTATAGCTTTTGTTCCAGTTCGAACTCCAATAGGTTCAATTGATGAACTTACTATTGCTAATGTACCATTTACCGCACTATCTGTATCTGTTAAAAAAGGCGGATTAAATAAAGAACCTGTTTCAAAACTTGGATAACTAAATAATTGTTCACCCATTTTTGTTTTTTTCAACATTACTGAATAAAATTCATTATCATAAACTGGTAATTGAGAAGAAGTTATTTCTTGATATCCACTATCGCCTGATAACATAAAAGCTACACTTCCATAATTATCTGTAGAACCATTATCTTTTAATTTAATAGCCCATTTTGTATCTTTCTGAACTAATATTTGATCAGAACCTGTTGGGGATTTAAATCTAAATTCTACTGTATCTGGTTTCCTACTACTATTAGTATCATTTACCCACGTTGTTCTTATATACTGTGAACTTCTAAACCCTAATGCTTTTGTAAATTTTCTTGTTATTTCAAAATTAGCTTTATTATTCTTTTTTTGTAACCCACCATATTCTCTTACTCTAAGAATTGTACTTGGAATACCATAACAACTCAATATTCCTTTTAACGATGTAATGGTGCCTTTTGTTTTTAACAAAAATGGCATACTCGATATTAATCTTTTAGTTATCTCTTTAGAAATATCCCCCTCACCTGGAGAATCAAGTGAACCAGAAGTATACAACGAATATGAAGTTCCACTTAATTTTTGACCAAATCCAACTCTTTCTAATCCGAGTAAATCCGTACCATCTTTTATATTCCAACCAAGTGATTGTGCTAAACTGAATACTAACTCTTTAGAAAATCCTTTTGATAAATCATTTTGTCTATCAGTTATGTCCGATAACGCTTTAGTATATGTCCAAATTACATCAAAGTGATGACCCATCATATCAATAAAATCTAAAAATTGCTCATTTCTCACATCATCTTTAACGTGTGCTGGCAATAAATTAACCAATCTATTTGGATTTTCTTTATCATATAATGAAGCACTATATAATTGACCAGTTTTATCTACCGTTGAACCATACCAACTTGTAAATAAACTATTTGAAGAACTAACAGGTTTATATGGATCAAAATAAGTTCCACTACCTGTTTTAGGCCAAGTTGTATCAAAAAATTCACCCATAGAACTTGATTCATAAGAAGAACTTATATTATATAAATATTTTTCATAATCATCAAAATTATTTTTAGTATCTCTAATTCTATCATCCCACATCTTTAAATCTGCATTAGCATTTGTAACACCAACTAAAGATGAACTTTCTTGTGTATAAGTTTCAATTTTCTCTATTTTATATTTAAAATTCTTTAATCTCTTTTCTGCCGAAGAAAAATTTACATAATTATCATAATTAGTATAATCAATATTTAATTCAGTTGGATGTAAACTACCTGTTAAAAATTTATCTTCTATTTCCTTTTTAAGTTTACTGTCTGTAGTTGTTAACTCAGAATAACTTTTGAATGTAGTTGAACGATTTGTTACAGGAGAATCAACTTGTGATGCATCTGGTTTTCTTAAAACTAAAACATCTTCATCTTCTTGATCGTATGGAACTAATTCAATTGTTTTTGTAAGTTCAGGTAACATTTCTCTGACTACAAATGTTTTATCTTTCTCTTCTATATCGTCTGATAATGGTTCATATAATTTATAAATAACAGAATATGGTATTTCAGGAAAAGTAGTTATATCAGTTTTTGTATTGGTAACTAATAACAAATTATCATCA
This sequence comes from uncultured archaeon, assembly GCA_937890045.1. Next base: position 6,572 of record CALBXV010000244.1, on the reverse strand, counting down.
CCAAAATGTAAATAAGTATTTAAATCTCTTTTATCTAAATGTTTATAAGATATTGTCCACGAATCAAAACTATCTTGTGGTTTCTTCATTGATGCATATGGTTGTAATCTTTTTTCAAATGCATCCCAATTTTGGTTTATATGAATTTTATTACCATCTACTTTTGTAATACCCGCAATAAAAGGTCTGTAAACTGGAATTACATCAAGGTCATTAACTCTTATAGTAGTCTTTTTCATTTCAAATTCAAGAGTATAAGTATGAGCTGGGTCTTCATCTTCAGAAGGTATAACTTCTAATTTTACCAAAAGTCCACCAGTAACTTGTTTTGGTTGTCCTGTCATTGAATCAGTACCAACTGATTCTAAATCAGTTCCAACAATTGTAAATTCAATTGGAGAAAGTGCTGATTGAGTTTCAGTTTTCATAACTGCAAAAGAACCAATTTTATGTAATGTCCAAATAATCTGACTATCTACAGGTAGTGATAAAGGATCACGTAAATCCTCTGAAAGTGTTAATTTTATTGGAATATCAGAAAATCCAACATATTTTCCTTCAACATTGCTTAAACCACTTACTACTCTAATAGCACCAGGTTTTGTTTCAGTAGCCGCTGTTTTTAATATTTGTGGTATTGTTATATATGATGCCATATTATTTAACTTGTAGTTTCAATACACGCTGGTAAGTGTAATGTATTTTCTTGATTATTTTGATTAGTTATACGTAATTTAACATGATAATGACAATCTTTACTTCTCAATCTAATTCTAACAGTTCTACCTGCTTCATTATCCGCTTTAAATTCAAGTGGAGTATTAGGATCAGCATCTGTATTTAGAATATCTAAATCTTGATTTGTTACTGCATTCCAAACCTTTCCGCGGTAGTGGTTGTACGCACTATCATCTTTATCATATCCACCAAATATCCAATGATATGTAGTTGCTGTATCTGGTTTAATTGAATTACTTTTCAATACAATTACAGGTTTTTTATCAAAATCGCGCCGATACTGAAATACTGGTGGTTTTAAAAAGTCATCACCTAAATTTGTAATTGCAGAAATACTTTCATAACTCACATTTCCTGGTAATTTATTTTGTGATAAATTACGATAAACTCCAGTCATATCTGTTGGTAACTTACCATCTTTAAATGTTTCAAGTATTTTTACAAAATGTAAATCACCTCTTTTATGTTCAGCCGCTTGTATATTAGAAATATAAAAATTAGCTTGAAATTCATCACCACTTTCTATTTCTTCCAGTCGAGTTTCTATATTACCAATATTTTCTATTGATGCCTGAGTAGCTATGTACGAGTGTAAAAATGCACCATTTAATCTAATTTCACCACCGACCATTTGAGGTAAAAATGTTTGTTCGGGTGGTAATTCCATAATTAAACTTTCACCCTCTTTAGAATTATTACTATTAAATTTTATAATACTTGTAGTATCTCCAGTAGAGGCTACTTTTTTCTTTTGTTTTTGTAAATAAAAAAAATCTTGTAAATATCTTTCGTTGTGTATCTCTTGAGTTGCAAGTCTTATTTCTTTTCTTGATGGTGATATTTTATGAATAAAATATTTATATTCTCTTAAAAATAATTGTTTATGAGTAGTTCTTTCAAACATCTCACCATTTGGGTCTATAGCTACATTACCATTTTCATTTGAGTCAACTCCTTCAGGTGGATTAAATATTGTACCATCCGCATAAACTAAAACATTTTGATAATCACCCGCTAATTTTCTTAAAAATTTATATTTTACTACATAACGACCTCTATCATAACCCAACTTTCTTAATATAGTTCCAGTTTTTAATTTTACAGTATCATCTGTATCTAATTCATAATCTACAGAATCTACTACAGAACTTTCTATAAAATTCTCATTAGTATCATAAATGTATACTTCTACAAAATCTCTACTATCTTCACTAAATCTTTGTCCTAAATATGAAAATTTTGGATCTGTAAAATCAAAGGTCTTCGACCCCCTTATTTGTAAAAGTTCTTTGTCTTTTTCTGATAATGTACTTGCCATAATTTTTCCATTTTAATCTATTAAATCACCATCAGGTATTCCATCAATAATACTTTGTTCTATTGAAGTAACCTCATCAAATGCATAATCACTTGCAAAGAAAGTAGCTAAATCAGGATATAATCTTTTTTGATAACTTTCTATTAACCATTTATTAAAATCAGTTGGATCTGTATTACTTACTACATCACCATTTTCAAGTCCTTCAGGTAACGTTTCTATAAATTTAACTTCCAGTAATTCAGTCATAGTTCTATCTAAAACTGTATCTAAAAGTTTACCTTTTGTATACAATGGATAATCACTTTTAGATTTTATTGATTGTAATTTTTGTTGGTCTTCATTTATATAATCTTTATAAACTGTATCAGTAACTACTACGTCTTCTATACCATTACCAGTAAAAATATCTTCGAATGAATATAAATCAACTATATCACTTCTAAAATTATTATTAGTAGCTGAATCTTTCAATTGATTTAAATATTCAGTACGTAATCTACCAACAAAATCTTGATAAAAATCAACTGTTTTTAGTTCTTCTTTTGAATACGGCATTATCGTGACACTTTAAATGAATGTCCTTCGTCAAAAATCTGATCTATTTCATGAACAGTTCCACTTCCACTAATAAACCTAAATAACAATCTATAATACCTTTCAGGTTGATATCCATCTAACCATACATTAAAATAGTTACCACTACCATCACAACTTACTTTTGAACCAGAACCAAATGGAACAATAACATCATCTGTTTCCGCATCCCTTATAGAATAAAATGTACTACCACTTGGTAAATATTTTACAGTTAAATTAGATGGTGTAGTTGAATATGTTTTTGTAGGAAATCTTTCTCTACCAACAAGTCTAAATCTAACCTTAGATTTTTCGTTATATTTAGGTCTTAATCCTTTCATATAAATAACAACATCTTCTAACGCAGAACCAGTCAATTCTGATAAAGAAGTTGTCCAAGTAGAATCATCCCATACAACTTCTAATGTTGGAGGATATTTAGTATGTGTATCTCTTGAAAAGAATGCTAAATTACCTAATCTATCTGAACTGCCTTCATCAGAACCGGAATCTGTATTTCCAACACTACCACTTCTTTTAACTATAAATCCTTCATTTGGAACTGTTCCTGCAAACCACGTATTTACAATATCAGTAACATCCATTCTTATATCCCGTGTTTCATTATTTAAAGATTGTGATGCTTCATATCCACTACCACTATGCCAAGTAGCACCTGAAGAACTCATCGGTGAATACCATAATGTTCCATCAGTTTTACCATCTTTATATATCCAACTTGTACCTTCCGTAGTTACTGGATCATCGTGTAACTTACCATCACCCACATTCCAACTTTGACTTACTGGATATGCATAAAGACTTTGCGACATTGCTAAAGATGTAGGATGTGCATCAAATAAATTAAGAAAATATCTCGAACCTGTCAAATTAGGTTTTGGTATTTTTCCATCTGAAACTGATTGTGATATATGATTTAAATCAAATTTGAGAAGAGCTCTTGAAACTCTTTTAATAGTTGCCGCGTCATTAACATCTTTTCTTATTTCAAGAATCTCATCCATACCAGCATTTATACTTGAACTGGCTTCATATAAAGTTGTATCTTTGTCTGGAAATATAAAATAATGCATCTAATTAATCTCCCGCTCCTAAGTTATCACCAAGAACTTTTCCTTCTATATCTGAATTAGGATATTTTATTTCAAAAATGCTTGGGTCTAATGCTGGATATACAATGCCTTCAATTAATGCACTCTCAATGTCATAAAAATTACCCGAATAACCATCTTCTACTTTATATTTATTTGTTATTAAAATAGGTAATGTACTTGGATTATTATCTTTAGGTGGTACAACTGATGACACCCCGTCTACTAATGACAATTCATATGCTATATCAGACATAATAATTGGTTGTCCTATTTGCCATCTATCCATATCAAAAAAATCTTTTACGCTAGCAACACATTGTAATAATACATCATTTTTATTATATCCATTTTTAGTTAAAATTGCAAACTTAATACCAATATTGATTACATACGCATCTTTAATATTAACAGCATCAGTTGCTAATCTAAACTGACCTAAATATGTTTTTAAATTTTCTTTAACAGTTTGATTTACTATTTCCAATTTTCTAAGTGAATTTAACCCTAATGTATACATATTCATAGCAAGTGGATTGGGTGTTCTAACTTGTAATGATTTTATTGTTCTTTGATTATCAACATCTTCTTGAGTTACTACATTCTCTAATTCAGCAACACCTACCTTTTCATTTAATTGATCATCTTGTACTAAATGAACTTTTGCAATATTACCATATTTTGGAGGCATAGAATATGCTCTAACTATATAATCCTCTTTAGTAACAGCTCTACTTTGTGCTTGAAAATACGCTAATGCAGTTTCTTTAACTTCCCTAATTGATTGACCAGCAGATCCACCCGTGGCTGGTTTAACATTATTAACAGCTACAGAGTCTTTTGCATTTTGTACTAACGCCGCAGATAAAGTAGAATCTTGAATTTCATAACTAACACCTGAAATAGCAGTAATATCATTTGACACAACATTATCATCTACACCACCACCATACGCATACTTAACAGTTAATGTAGTATTAGATGGTGCTAACCCAAAAGTTTTAGTTTTCAAAAAATTACTTGGATCAAACGCTGATGTAAGTTTACTTGGACTACCAGGTAAAGCAGAACCAACCATATCTGGATTTGGAATAATTTCTTCATCAGCATTAGCTGATGTACCTGCCCCAAACCTTAAAGTAGTTTTATCTTCCGTATCAATATACGTTGTAAATCTACGAGATGTTTTTTTCAATTTTAACAGATATGGAGCAGTCTCACTATTAATTACTGATGTTGGATCATTAGTAGAATTATTTTCCATATCTTCAAAAATCGTATCTCTTGCAAGAGAATCAACTTCATACCATAAATTTCCAGCACTATCAGTTACAGAAATAATTTCTATTATTTTTGCATTAGCTAATTTAATTTGAGTATATTTTTCTGCCGTTGTAAAAGTAAAAGTTTCTGAAGTTACCGTTCCACTTTCGGCTCTTACTCTTTTCTTTAATAAAAATTTTGTTGGTGCACCACTATCCGTTTCAAATATTGTTACTTCTCGTGGATCATAAGAACTTGAAAATTTAAAATTACAATCTTCTAAAGTTCTAAAAGTTTTTCCTGTAGATGTTGAAGTGACTTGCATACCAGATTTAACAGTTAGTGCATACCGATAATCTGGTTTACTATTTAATGCAGGAACTGTCTGAAACACATCTAATACTGTAGTTGACGGTGATGTAACTTTTGGTGTATATCCAAATGATTGTGCTATATTATAAATATTTTTCTTTTCTTCTGCATATGCAAGTAACGATTCTCTAAATTGTGAATCAATATAATAAGAAAGAACATCACCAACATATGCCGCCATTTCAATAAACATCATACCAGGTGATGCCTCATTGAAATCATTATATGTATTTGGAAAATATACTTTAGCAAACTCTATAAGATTATTTCTAAAATCATTAAAATCTTTATTTAAATAATTTACTTGTTTTGTTACATTCTTTTTTGTACTTGTACGAGACATTTAATTACTCCTAAATTCGTCTTGCGGTATAACTCGCATCTACCCTAATTTGTTCAATTGACTCAGGATTCAAACTTGTAGAAAATTGAATCTCAACAATAATTCTATTCTCATCTCCATCTTCTGTCAAAGTATTTATACTTTCAACAATAATATATGGTAACCAGGTGTTAATAGATTTTCTAACTTCTTCATCAACTTTAGTTGGTAATTCATCATTTATTTGTTCAAAACATATTGCTCTCAAATTACTTCCAAATTCTGGTTGGCCAACTCTTTCTCCAATATGTGTTAAAAGTAAATTTTTAATATTATGTTTTGCCGCTTCCAATGTATTTTTTGTTTGTTCAAAATCAGAAGTAGCACTTCTTCTTAAAGGAAATGATAATCCGACATACGCATTTGGATCAAAATCTATTTCTTTTGCACTAGCCATTTTATTTCTTCTTATTTATCGCGTTCATTAACCCACTATAATCTCGTGTCAACGCATCTGTAATGTGTTCTGGTACTTGTTTTGATGTAACTCCTGCTTTCTGTAAAGTATCTACTGCCGCCATATCTCGTTTTTGTTCTTCTGTTTTACCGTAGCCCATAAGTTCTTTTGCTCTACTCGAATCAAATGGTTTACCAGTTACAGTTGGATATTCGTCAAACTCTGAACTTTTTTTACTTAATCCTACAGTCTCATTTAAAACTTTATTTAAAGTTTCATTAGTAGTATAATTAACTTCTTTTTTTGATTTTTTAATTTTAGTTTTCTGTTTAGGAACTACTTTTGAAAGTTTAGAAGAAGTTTCTTCTTTTATAAATATCTTTTGCACTTCTTTTTTTACTTCCTTACGGA
>CALBXV010000243.1 GCA_937890045.1 uncultured archaeon | reverse complement strand
CTAAATATACCTCAGATAGATTACGTTTTAATATTGTTTCTAAATTAATGATTCTCAAATGTGCAGATATGTTGAAGAAATTATCAACAAAAAAGTTTACTAAAAATAAAGAGGTAAATTTATTAGAAGTTTGGTTGACAGAAATATGTTTTATGGCACAAAAACGTGGGAAAGAATTTGGCCCATTTGGAAAAATTTATTAAAACTATTATAAATATATGAGGAGATATTATGGCTAAAAGAGAAAAGATTAAAAAAGTGACTTCTATTGGACATTCTACTAGAAGCATGCCAAAGAATAAGAAGAAAAGAATAAGCTGGAAAAGATATAGAGGACAAGGGAAAGGAAGGGTAAGATAAGGTAAGATAATTAATATCATAAGTAATATCTTGATCCCCGACCAAACCCACAACACAGTATAACATAAAGAAAATAGGAATACAAGGAACAAGTTATGGCGGCAATATATACAGAGGGACTTTCTACACATAACAGACAATGGGCTGATCTGGATTTGGATTTTGTCGCTCATCCTATAACAAAAGACATTGTACGAAAGACAAATGTAGAAGCTGTTAAACGAGCTGTTAAGAATCTCATATTGACAAATAAGTATGATAAACCATTCCATCCTGAGATTGATGGAGGAGTAACCAGACATTTGTTTGGCCTGGCTACTGCTCATACGAAATATGATATTCAATTAGCTATAGAATTATGTTTGGCAAATTATGAACCAAGAGTTGTGGTAGATAATGTTGTTGTTGGTGGAGATATAGATGCTAATGGTTTTGATGTCTCAATTTTTTTCCATGTAGTCAATTCACCAGAGCCCATAGAAATTTCATTGTTTTTGGAGAGGTTACGATAAATGGCAAGCAATAAATTAACAATAACAGATTTAGAATTTGATGATATCAAGTCAAATTTAAAATCATATTTATCTGCACAGAGTCAATTTGCTGATTATGATTTTGCTGGAAGTGGTATGGATGTTTTGTTAGATGTCTTAGCATACAATACTCATTATATGGGATACTATGCAAACATGGCAGTTAATGAAATGTTTATAGATTCTGCTTCACTCAGAGAATCAGTAGTATCTCATGCAAAACATTTGAATGTTATACCAGCATCAGTCACTGCTTCTACTGCATACTTGGATATGACTTTTACTCCAAGCGGTTCTCCCCTTTCTTTATCAATTGCAAAAAACACAAAATTTACTACTTCTATTAGTGGAAGAAGTTATACGTTTACAACAACAGCTAACAAAACAATTTATCCGATTGCTGGTACCTATTCAGTTACTAATTTACCGATCAGAGAAGGCACAATTGTTAATAAAAAATATACTGTCAACTTAGCTGATACAACACAAAGATTTGTTGTGCCAAATAGAAATGTTGATATTTCTACTATTACGGTTCAAGTTCAAAATTCATCATCAGATACAGCAGTAACTACTTGGACAAATGCTAATGCATTAGATGTTACAACAATAACATCTACTCAGAAAGTTTTTTGGATACAAGAAGTGGAAGAACAAAAATATGAAATTTTATTTGGTGATGGTGCTGTTGGCGCACAGTTAGCTGATGCTAATATTATTTTTATTGAATATTTAGTTACAAGTGGTTTGGCTTCAAATAAGGCAAGTTCATTTACGGCTGTTGGAACAGTTGCTGGTTTATCATCAGCTAACTATACATTGACAGTTGCTAGTGCAGCTTCAGGTGGAGCAGAGATTGAATCTGTTGCTTCATTAAAAACAAATGCACCAAAATTATATCAAGCACAAAAACGTGCAACAACTAAAGAAGATTATAAAGCTATCTTACTTGGTGAAAGAAGTGATATAGAATCTATTACGGTATATGGTGGTGAGGATGCAAGTCCAGCAGTATATGGTAAAGTTTATATAGCAGTTAAACCAAATGGCAATACAGCATTTAGTGCAGCTACTAAAGATGCTATAAAAACTTCTATATTGAAAAAGACTAATGTAGTTACTGTAACACCAGAAATTGTTGACCCGATTTTTTATTATCTCCTAATTGACACAACTATTAATTATGATCCTGTTACTTTGTTGACGAATGAAGATACTTTAAAATCTCTAATAAGTTCAACTATTACAAATTACTTCTCAACGAGTTTGCAAAAGTTTGATAATAAGTTTAGATATTCTAAATTAGCAGGAGTAATAGATGATACGAATAGTTCTATACGCAATAGTAAAACATCTATTAGATATCAGATGCAGATTACTCCAACAACTTTAGCAGTAGCTGCAACATACACTATGGAGTTTAATACGACGCTAGCTGAGGGAACACTTACTAGTACTGCTTTTACGGCAAGTGATGGATATACATATACATTGTTTGATGATAGTTTAGGAGTTGTTAAGTTAATAAGATCAACTTATACTAGTGCTACAGATAGTATTGCTGTAGATAGTCCGGTGGCATATATGACTCTTGCTGATGGTTCTCAGAATCTTGGAACAATAGATTATACTACTGGTAAAGTTGTTTTAAATAATTTCACTCCATATACTATCTCGGATGGAAAAACATATATCAAGATGATTGTAACACCAGGAACTAACAATCAAGATATTACTCCATTAAGAGAACAAATAATAACAACTGATTCAACCGATACGGCTGCAATTAATATTACAATGGTAGCGGAGACAATAGTTTAATATGGCAAGCAATCCAAACACTCCAATACATCCTTCGTTTGATGAACGAATATCTGTTCGTGTAGAAGGACAATTACCAGATTTTGTAAAACAGGATCATGCTACGTTTGTAGCTTTCTTGGAAGCATACTATGAGTATTTGGAACAAACTGGTAAACCATATGAAATTGTTGGTAATTTAAGAAATTATTTTAATATTGATAAAACAGTTGATGATTTCTTACAGTATTTTAAAACACAATTTGGTAAAGATATTCCAGAGGCAGTTTTTGCTAATTCAAATAAACCGCATGTAATAAAACGACTTCGTGATTTCTATCGTTCCAAAGGTAGTGAAAAATCTTTCCAGTTTTTATTCCGATTATTATATCAAGAAGAAATTGAATTTTATTATCCTTCTGTTGATATGCTTCGTGTATCAGATGGAAGATATACTAAAGATAAAATTTTAAGATGTATTGACACTAGTGGAAGTTCAGCTATATTTGATTTTACCGGTAAAACAATTACAGGTGGAACATCTGGTACACAAGGAATTGTTGAGTTGGTTCTTAAAGAACAGGTTGGTGTTTTTGAAGTATCCACAATTTATCTTTCTAAAGTTGTTGGAACATTTATTGACAATGAAACTATTACAGATGGAACAAATACGTTTACTCTGGATAGAATGGTAACAGGTTATACGATAACATATCCTGGCAATGGTTATAGTGTTGATGACAATATCCCAATAGTTGGTGGTGGTGCAGAAGCTACTGGCGCACAATTTTTAGTTGAGAGTTTAACAACAGGAAGTATTACTACAGCAAATATTATATCTGGTGGAACTGGTTATGTTGTTGGTGATAAACTGACAATTAATAATACAGATAAACTTGAGATTGATGGAAGGACTTGTAGTTTACTTGTTAAGACAGTAAACGCGGGTGTAATAACTGCGGTAGAGTTTGAGCATAATGGATTTGGGTATAAAAGTGTACCAACTGTTTCTGGTGGAGGAAGTGGAACAGGAGCTAGTGTTACATTAAGTGGTTCTGGTATTGGTGGAATTAAAACTTTGAAATTAGTAAATGGTGGTTTTCATTATCAAATAGTTCCAACATTAGATTTTTCTTCCTCGGGTGATGGTACTGCAACAGGTGTAGCAACAATTGGTAGTTATGAAAATGAAGCAAATACAAGATGGGTTGGTGATGACGGACAATTATCAGCTGCTAACTATATTCAAGATAGCAGATATTATCAAGCATTTTCATATGAGATTAAAGCTGGTAATACAATTGACAAGTGGAGAGATTATGTCAAACGAATAGTGCATCCTTCTGGACTTGCATTGTTTGGTAGAACATTAATTACGGGATTGCTTGAAACAGGAATAGGACTTTCTATTCCTCCACAACACAAATGGCCATATACTATTGTATGGCATGACGGAGATATTGAGCCACCAATACGACTCAATCTACAATTACAGCAGACAAATCCAGAATGGCCAGATGGAGGTCCGTGGCCACATAATGGACAAGCTCTTGGTTCTCAAATGGGACCTGGACATTCAGATTGGCATATTGTTGAAATAGATTTACCTATTTTTATATTAAGTATAACAGATGCAGATGATTGGTTGTTTGTTCATCAATCTCATACATCCCCACCTGACAATGAAGAATGGGGTTTAATTACAGATGGTAATATTTCTCTATGGGAAGATTGGGGTCAGAGTTCAGTTGGAGTAGAGGGTGCTTTGCAATTGGGTCCTTTGCGCAGACAAATAGACCGACAGAAATTTAATAAACAGGGTGGTTATAGTAAATCAATTAATATTAATACAGGCGAACATTTGGGTGGTGGGTATACAATATATCATTTCAAAGATGAAATGATCGCAAGATATGTTACAACAGCGAACGAAAAAACAAGATTTACGATGAATAGTCACATAAGTAAGGTATAAATATTATAAATAATTATGAGGTAAATGACCTATGAATGAAGATTTTGTGAGAGTATACAACAATGCATTTGTATTGTCATTACATAGAATAGCATTATAAATAAATAAAAAAGGATTGAGATTATGCCAGCAATTATAACTAACGCATTTAGAACTTATAACGCAGATAATTTTATTAGTTCGTTTTCAACTAATAATATGTATCTAATGATTGGTAAGGCTGATAGTTGGTCTGGTGCTGATTTGGGTCAATATACGGAAAGTAGTCCTTCTGATACAGCGATTCCAACACCAATAGATACGACAGTAGCACCTTTCATTCATCACAATGATATGATAGCTGCAAAATTAATTAATGGGTCTGATGTATCTCATGTTATTAAACGAACTGATTGGACATCAGGAACTGTTTATACAGAATACAATCATCTTCAAGATGACCAGATTGACCAGACATTTTTTGTGATGACAGATCAGTATAATGTTTACAAGTGTATTAGTAATTATGGTGGAGCTGCATCTACAGTCAAACCTACTGGACAAACTGCATCAATTATAGAAACATCAGATAATTATCGTTGGAAATTTATGTATGAAGTACAACAGGCAGATGTTTTGAAATATGTTACAACAGATTGGATTCCTATAAAATATTTGACATCTGATGATGGCACAGCACAATGGACTGTTCAGCAAGCAGCAGTAGATGGAGCGTTAGAACATATTGATGTAACTGCTGGTGGAACGGGATATGTAAATACTCATACAGGTACATCAAAAGTAGGTAGTACATCTACTACAATTAATTTAGCTGATACAGCATCTGTTACAGATGACATCTATAATAGTATGACAGTTTATATTTCTTCTGGAACTGGAAGTGGACAGTTGAGAGTTATTACTGATTATGTTGGTGGTGCTACAAAAGCTGCAACAGTTGCGACATGGACAACGACACCAGATACTACAAGTGTTTATGAAGTAATGCCGGCAGTATCAATTACTACGACAGAAGGTTCTGGTGCAGCAGCAAGATGTTCAAGTGTAATTGGTGGTATTATTAAGAAAATATCTATGTCGGCAGTTGGTACTGGTTATCGTTCTGGTACAGCAGTCCTTACTGGGGGTGGAGGATCTGGATGTACTCTTGAACCAAGAATCGGACCTAAAGATGGACATGGTAAAAATCCAAAGACAGAACTTGGTGGTGCATATGTAATGATAAATATTCGTTTAGTAGGAACTGAAGGTGGTGACTTTACAGTTGGAGATGATTTTAGAAAAGTAATTTTGATTGCAAATCCAAATGTAAGTGGAGCGGCCGCGACTGCAAGTACATATACAGGTACAGAGATGGATGATGATAGCGGAGAACAAATTTATGTAGAGTATCGAGCTCCAATCAATCGTGCGTCTGACCAAACTGAAGATGTCAAGTTAGTCGTTGAATTTTAATAGAAGGTAATAATATATGACAACCAATATAAATTTAAATCTCAATCAGAGCCCGTACTTTGATGATTATGATGAAGCTAAAGATTTTCATCAAGTCCTCTATAAACCTGCTGTAGCTGTTCAAGCAAGAGAGCTTACCCAAGAACAAACAATAATGAGAAACCAACTCAAACGATTTGGCGATCATGTATTTGCAAATGGCAGTCGAGTGTCTGGTGGTGATTTACATATTGATACTGATTATGATTATGTAAAGTTAAATCCTAATTATAATAATACTGCAATTACAGTTGCTAACTTACAAGGTAAATTAATAACTGGTAGTCAATCTGGAACAATTGCAAGAGTTGTTAATACTGCGGTTGTTAATGCATCTAGTGGTGATCCAGATACTATCTGGGTTAAGTATCTTACAGGTGGTGGTGTCACACAGAAAGTTCAAGGTATTACTGTAACTAATGCTGGTACTGGATATACTACGACACCAACTGTTACTATTACAGGTGGTGGTGGAACAGGTGCAACAGCAACAGCTGTTGTTGGTACTGGTGGTATTTATGCACAAACTGTTATTGGTGTTAATGTAACAGCTAAGGGTTCTGGATATACATCCACACCAAGTATATCTATTACAGGTGGTGGGGGATCTTCTGCTACTGCAACTGCTACTCTGAATACTTCAGCAGTATTTAATGCTGGTGAAAGACTTGTAGCAGATGATTTTTCTTCAGCAGTATTAGCTGCATCATCATCAGCAACTGGTAAAGGTTCAGCAGTTTCTAATGATGCTGGTTATTATTATTTTAATGGTAACTTTATTCGAGCAGGTGTTTCAACAGTTATTTTAGATAACTATACAAATACACCAACATATAAAATTGGTTTTCAAGTATCAGCAGCTGTAGTTGATTCTGGTGATGATAGTACATTATTAGATAATGCACAGGGAGCATATAACTATGCTGCTCCGGGTGCAGATCGTTTAAAGTATGCACTTACTTTAATTAAGAAATCTATAACATCAATTGATGATACAGATTTTATAGAAATGATTCGTTTGGTAAATGGTGTTCGACACGTTGATGTTGAATATCCAGTTTATTCTGTATTAGAAGAAACTTTTGCAAGACGAACATTTGATGAATCGGGTAATTATACTGTAAGACATTTTCCAATTCAATTAAAAACACATTCTAGTGACGCAACAAAATTTACTGCAAGATTAGATCCGGGTAAAGCATATGTACAAGGACACGAATTTAGAACATTAATTTCAAGTGATGTTAGTGTAGATCGTGCAAGAGATTATATTAATGTAAATAATTTTGATCGTCTAATGCAATTTGGTAATTATGCCAAGATAGATAATCTTAGTGGATTTTATGATTTTACAACTGGAACAGAATTTGATATTCACAATGCAGCTCCAGTTTTAACTAATCCAACTACATATGCAAATACTAAAATAGGTACAGCTAAAGCTCGTACTATAACTGTAATCGACAGACCAACACCTGCTACACCAACTACTTGGAGATATCAATTATTTTTATATGATATTAAAATGACTGGTGGCAATGCATTTGCAGACGCAGAAAGATTTTCAATTCCTGTTAATGCCTCAGCAACACCTGTAGTTGTATCGACAGAATCAAGAGTAGCTGATGTTGGTAAAGTTGGTGGAGTGAGTGGTGGTGATGCAAGATTATTTGAAACTGATTTTAATACAGCAGTATTTAAATTACCACAAGATACGATTAAGACGATTCGTGATGATTCAAGTAATATTGATACAAGTTATACTAAACAAAAACATTTTGGTTCTGTAACTATTAATGCAGGTACTTGTACATTAACATCAAGTGGTGCTAATGAAACATTTTATGGAACTGGTGTACTTAGTTCAACTGTTAAAGATACTTATTATCATGCACAAGATTCAGCAGGAACGAATGTTAATCTTAGTGCAACATCTCCTGCAGCTGCAACTGTTACAGTAGCTGCTAACGGACAATCAGTAACGATCTTTACTGGTGATAATTCTTTAAATACGACATTCAATTTTTGGGTAACTATGAATGTTGATACAAAACAAGAACGAATCAAAACGCTTGTTCTGAATAAAGAATTAGCAATTGCGTCACCAAATACCACATCATTATCATATGATTCTCTTGATTTAGCGGATGCCACTTCAATTAAAGCAGTTTATGATTCTGGTAATACTGGTACAGATGCAACAGCTCCTACATTAACGGTGTCTGGTGCAACTGGAACTTTTATTGCTGGTGAAACTATTACTGGTGGAACGAGTGGTGCAACGGGAACTGTTATTGCACATAATCCTGCAACGACTATTACATTTGTTGTTACTTCAGGAACTTTTGCAGGCACAGAAACTATTACTGGTACGACACATACTGCAACTATGGTTAGTCTTGCAGCTGGTGATACAGATATTAAATCTCGTTATACTTTGGATGATGGTCAACGGGATAATTTTTACGATCATGGTAGAATCCA
>CALBXV010000242.1 GCA_937890045.1 uncultured archaeon | reverse complement strand
TATGATATAATGGTTGAATGAAAGATTTTTATATTAATGTTATTCAGCGTGGAAATAATCTCCTCATTCGTGAGTTTAAAGACGGGAAAAAAGTAAAACGTAAAGTACGGTATAAGCCTACGCTTTACGTTCCCGTTCAAAAAAAGACAGATTACAAATCCCTTTCCGGACATTCTCTCGCTCCGATTTCCTTTGATAGTATCCATGAGGCTAAACAGTTCATGGAGAAATATGAGGATCAAAAAGATTTAGTATTTGGTATGGAAAGATTCGCCTTTTCTTGGTTGGCTGAAAACCATCCAGGAATTGTTAATTGGGATTTTAGTCAATTAAATGTTCTTTCTTTAGATATTGAGGTCGCCTCAGAGAATGGTTTTCCTGATCCGACAGTCGCAGAGGAAGAACTACTTTCGATTACAGTAAAAAATTATACTAACAAACAAATTCTTGTTTGGGGCACTCGCCCGTATGAGATTCATAATTCTGATGTTCAATATGTTGAATGCTATAATGAAAAGGATCTTTTAAAACGATTTTTAGATTTCTGGGAAAATTATGGCCCAGATATTATTACTGGATGGAATATTAAGTATTTTGATATGCCATATCTTTGTAATAGAATAGATAAGATATTGGGAGAAGATGAAAAGAATAGATTTTCTCCATGGAATATTGTACATTCAAGAACAACATATATAGGCGCTCGGCCGCAAAATTCATATGATATTTTTGGAATATCTACATTGGATTATTTGGAGTTGTATAGAAAATATACTTATACAAATAGAGAATCTTATCGTTTAGATTATATAGCACAAGTAGAGTTAGGTCAGCAGAAACATGAGAACCCATACGAAACTTATAAAGAATGGTATACAAATGATTATCAATCGTTTATTGATTACAATATCCAAGACGTAGAGCTTATTGACCGGCTTGAGAAAAAAATGAAACTCATTGAGTTGCATTTAACCATGGCGTATGAGGGTAGAATGAATCCTCAAGATGTATTTTCTCAAGTTCGGATGTGGGATGTTATTATTTTCAACTTCTTGTGGGAGAGAAATGTAATTACGCCGATGAAAACTCGTAGTAGTAAGGGAGAGAGATATGAGGGTGCTTATGTAAAAGAACCACAAGTTGGTTTGCATAAATGGATTGTATCATTTGATTTAAATAGTTTGTATCCACATCTGATACAGCAGTATAATATTTCTACAGAAACTTTAATGAAGGATAGAAATCTTAGTGTTAATGTCGAAGCATTGTTGGAGAAAAGTTCGCATATTTATTTTGATCCAAATTGCTCTACTACACCAAATGGATCTATGTTTACGAATAAATATAAAGGCTTCATGCCCGCATTGATGGAGAAGTTTTATTCTGAAAGAGTTATTTTTAAACAGAAATCTATTGAAGCTCGGAAAAAATATGAAGAAACAAAACAAACGAAATATTTAAACGATATTTCTAAATTTAATAATATTCAAATGGCGAGAAAGATTGCCTTGAATAGCGCATATGGTGCTATTGGTAATGAATATTTTAGATTTTATAGTAACAGTATGGCAACTGCAATTACAACAGCAGGACAGTTGTCGATTAGATGGGTTGAAAATAAAGTAAATGAATATCTTAACAGAATTTTACAAACAGAAGATAAGGATTATGTGGTTGCATCAGATACAGATTCCATTTACGTCTGCCTTGATGAATTGGTATCTAAATCTTTTGGCGAAAGAGATAATATACCGACAGATAAAATCGTCACTTTCTTGGCCAAAGTCGCTTCGCAGAAGTTGGAACCTTTTATTGATGAATCTTATGGAGAGCTTGCTGAATATGTAAATGCCTTTGACCAAAAAATGTTTATGAAGCGAGAAGTTATTGCAGATAAAGCCATTTGGATTGCGAAGAAAAGATATATCTTAAATGTCCATGATAGTGAGGGGGTTCGTTATGATGAGCCTAGGATAAAGATGATGGGTATAGAGGCGGTGAAATCTTCTACACCAGCACCGTGTAGAGATATGATTAAAACAGCTTTGAAAATTATTATTAATGATGATGAAGTATCTTTAAATACATTTATACAAAGCTTCCGTAAGGTGTTTATGAAATTGTCTCCAGAAGAAATAGCATATCCAAGGTCTTGTAATGGGCTATCTAAGTGGTCGGATTCTTCCGGCGTTTTTAAAAAGGGCACCCCTATTCATGTTAAAGGTGTGTTAATGTATAATCATCTTTTGAAGCAGAAAAATCTTACTCATAAGTATCCGCTGATACAAGAAGGTGAGAAGATAAAATATCTTGAATTGAGAAAACCAAACATACTTCAAAGTAATTCAATTTCATTTATAGCAAATTTTCCTAAAGAATTTGACTTGAATGATATTATAGATCGTGATATAATGTTTGATAAGAGTTTTGTTGAACCTTTAAATTTTATTGTAAAAGAGATTGGTTGGCAAATTGATAGAAGTTATGGAACGCAAAGGACATTAGAGGCGTTATTTGGATGAAAATGTATAATCCATTACCAGATACCTTAACAATTAAAGAATCAAAAGTACATGGCCTTGGTTTATTTGCCGTAGAAAGAATTCCTGCTGAAAGATTTTTAGGTATAGGTTGGATAAAGGCTGAGCCAGCGCATGATGGTGTATGGAGAACTCCTTTAGGTGGGTTTATAAATCATAGTGATACTCCTAATTGTGTAAAGATATGTAAAGATGATCCAACCTCTGAATACATTTTTTTGTCAGTTGGTGATAAAGATATAGAGGCGGGTGAAGAATTAACAGTGAAATATACATTATATGATATTAACAAAAGAAGAAGCTTATTGGTCGGCAAATAAACTTGTAAAGTTTTTTGATTCATTTGACCGTATTGATAGTTATTTTAGAAAAAGAAAGATAGAGCGCATTGCGAAGATGCCAGCTCCTTTATTTGGTTTAAACCCATCGGATGATTTGTTTCAAGATTGGGATATGCACCCACAGGATATGGAGTTTGAAATAACAAAACGACCAAATGAGGTGTTTGAAAATTTGTTAGAGATTACAGCAAGTTTTACTCCGGATAATCCTCCAGGTCGTGTACAAAAGTATTGTGTGCAGGAGAAGAATTCTGGAAAGATTTGCGGGTTTATTAAAATGGCCTCTCCGATGATAAGTATTAATCCTAGAAATGAATGGCTCGGCCGACCTATAGACGGAAAGAATAAAGAAGAAATTGGTCGATTTAATCAAAGTGCTATTATGGGATTTATTATTGTACCCGCACAGCCATTTGGATTTAATTATTTAGGTGGTAAGTTAATGGCTTCAATTTGTTGTAGCCATGATATAAGGAGGAGATTAAATGATAAGTATGGGGGTCCATTTTGTTTATTTGAAACTACATCGTTATATGGTAATATTAAAGGCGGTAGTATGTATGATGGTATGCGACCATATTTAAAATATAAAGGCGATACAATATCAAAGTTGTTTTTAACTTTTAGTGATGAAGTGTATTATTCAATGAGAGATTGGTTTTATAAAAAGAATGATGGAGAGCCATTAATATGCCCTGTTACAGACGCCGGCACTCCAATTACTGGCCATAAATTAAGAACACAAAATAAAATGATTAGTATTATTACTAATTCATTAAAAGAGCATGATACTGAAGCTTTTGAAAAGTTCCAAGAATTTAAGAAACGTGCCGGTTCTATTACTACACAGAAAAGGTTTTATTCTTCAACTTATGGTTTTGAAAATAGCAGAGAATATTTTTTAGGAGAAACTGATACTTTAGTAAAAAGTGACCAGTGGGAGAAGTATGAATTAGAAAATATTATTAAGTGGTGGAAAAAGAAATCAACCAAAAGATATGAGAATTTAATAAAGGAGGGTCGACTGCGTAAAAAGGTAGAAGTTTGGAATACATCTAATATGGAAGAATTGGATATTATACGATGAATATTTTTGAGAAAAAGAAAATTCAATATGCAAAAACAGTCCGTATATTAGTTTGGCCTAATATAACTTTCCAAGAAGATTTGGAAAAGGATAGTTATATACAAGTTATTAAGCAACAGATAAAACTTTTAAATGAAATCAGAAATGATTTATGGTTTTATCTAATATTACCCAAACCAGTACCTTCTTTAGTATTCGATAACGTAACGCAATATTACGTCCCGTTTCCCACATATCCGCCGGCAATGCGTTCTCATTTTGATGTGGTTGCCCTCCGAGAATATATAGGGTCTGATAAAGATTTTGATCTTATTATGTCACATCTACCCGAACATTCTCATGCGTTGAAGAATACTTTATATAATTTAACACACCATGCACCAAAGTTCATGGGCTATTGTCATTGGTTTGATTTGGACACTGTTGTCCGTTGGCCCGTCCATTCTTTTAATCAGAATATTATGGGTCTATTAGAATATGAAACTTGTTATTTAAATACTTGGCATCAAAAATTATTAGTTTTAGATCAAGCAAAGAATTTAGTAAATGATAAAGTATTAGAGCAGTTGGATAAAATACTTGAGGTGCAGCATCTAGGTGTAAATGCAGAAGATATCACAGAGGTGAATACAAATCCAGAAAGAATAATAGTATTTAATCACAGACCTGATACATATAAACATTATAATGATTTTTTAGAGGTTTGTGATAGACTGTGGAATCAAAGGAAGGATTTTAAAGTTTGGGTGCCACTCGCACCTTCTGCTGATAGGGAATATATTACTGTTGAAAAGGGAAATAAACAATGGTATTATAACAAATTAAATAATTGTTATATGGGAGTTTCACCTAAACAAACATATGGCGGTTGGAGTGTAGCCACAACGGATGGTTTAATGAACGGAGTTCCTTATGTGATGTATAATGATACATATTATAAAGAGTTGAATCCGCTTGCAGATTTCTTTACTGGCCACGATGAATTGCTTTATTTGTTAAATGAATATTTAGATTCCTTAGAGAAAAGGAATAAAGTGGCGCAAGAATCTTTAGAACATTCTTATACTATGCTCTACCGGGATAGAATGGATGAAATGTCTTTTGAAATTAATAAGTTGGTGTCAGAATCAGGTCGGATACAAGAGTCGGAAAAATTAGACCAAATAATAGATTGGATTAAGACAAGCAAATCTATTAGCAAAAAGGAAATAATGAAACAATTAGGTTGGGGACGTGGTATTAAATGGACACAATACCGACAAGCTCTTTTAAATCATCCTAATATTTTTGATGTGATGGATGAGTATCCAAAATATTGTTGGAGAGAAAATAATGATCAAAGCATTTTATAGAAGTAAGAAGTGGGCCTTATGGG
>CALBXV010000241.1 GCA_937890045.1 uncultured archaeon | reverse complement strand
TGTTTCAGCTCCAAGTTGAATAAAATCACCTTTAGCATCTGCAATCTTTCTATCAATAAACTCGCCTGCTCGTTCTACAAGCTCTCCAGCAACACGAGTAACAGGATTAATAACTGGCCTTCTTATATTTATAAGTCCTGGAACACTATATAATGAAAGTGGATTATAAATTTTAGTTGCAGCAAATGGATTTAATAATTGTAATACTCCTTGTTTAAGTAAAAACCGTGATCCAGCTCCTGTTCTTAAAAACGCTGATATTCTCTCTCTATCTATATTATATCTATCTACTGCAGTTGTAAATCCACCTCTAACAGTATCAGTAGTATGTCCAATTATTGGTTGTCCAAATCCACCATATCGTTGTCCTATATCTCGTATAATAAATGGTTCATTTCTAACATCAGTAACCCTACCAAGTCTTCTAATAGCCAACAAATCACCAGCCTGTCTAGCTCTTGCATAATACTCAGAAAGAAAATCTCCACCTTGAGTAATTAAAATATTTGATGGAGGATCTCCTGGATAAAATTTATTAAATAACTCAATAACTGGCAAAGAACTATTATCCAAAACAGGAGAAATATCATGAGTTGGTAAATTCTCAACTTTTTTTATATTAGATAAATTTGATTTTAAGTCTACTATTGCCATATTAAATTCCCAAATAGATACTAAGAAATCTTCAGATCAGTAATAGCTGTACGTATTCTTTTCGATTCTTCATATTGACGATCTTGTCCAGTTGATATTACTTTAGCCACATTTTTCGTTTCTTCAGCTGCACTACCAACAGCCGCACCTACAGCTCCAATTCCAGCACCAGCTGTTGCTGCATTATTTCTAACAAGTCTTGATAATTGTTCTACATTCACACCAACACTATCTGCTAATGCTTTTCTTTGTATAACATTCAATCTATTAAATTCAGCTTCACCACCAACCTGTCTAAGTATTTCCTGCATCATACCTTCTTGGTCACCAGTTATTGCTAACTGTCGTGCTCTATCAAGATTAATTTGTCTACCAAGTAATAGTGATGCTGTTAATTGGTTTTCAATAGAAGATTCAAAATCAAGTAATGATTCTGCTATTGAAGCTACTGCACTCATATTTAATCCTAACTTTTTAGCCCCTATTGCTGCTCTCAGTAAACTATCACTGCCTTGTCGTGCAAATTGTGCGAAATGTTCAGCATTATCTGCAATATCCTTAAATATATCTCCAGGTGCTAACCCAGCCTGTTCAATTAATTGTCTATTTGTTTCTATTTGAGATAAAAGACTATCTCTACTTGCACTTGAAACGGATTCCATTACTGAAAGTACTTTTGCTAACTCACTTGCTGTAGTACCAGTTCCCATAGCTACTTTAGCCATATTAAAACTTAATGCTAAAGCCTCATCTGTAGTTGCACCTAATTCTGATCTTGCTGCTGTAAAAGATTCTTTAAAATCTTCTGCCTCTAATCCAATAGCTTTACCAGCAAACGCTAATCCTTTAAAAGCTACATTTAATTTAACTGCTTCCGATACTGAAACACCAAGTTCTTTTCTTGTATCAGCAACTGCTTTAGCAATATCTAAAAATATCTTACCTAAAACGAAAACAATACCTATAAGTATACCGATTGGGCCTAACATACCCTGAAATGCCATTACAGATTTTTCTGCACCTACTGCAAACGAAGTCATACCAGGCGCTAATTCCTGAATAGACTCACCTACTTCATTTGATAAACCTAATTGTTCTGAAACATTTTCTAAATCTTTTTTACTTATCTTATTTCTTACAACACCGTCTTTATTTATTACACTATATATCTGTTCAGTTTCTTGTAATTCTCCGTTTAACCAGGATTGTAAACGGCCTTGTTGTTTAATAAGGTCTGTATTTTCTTTTAATTTAGTATGTAATGTCTCTGCTATATTTAATGATTCTTGATGTGAACTTACTTTTGGGTCAGCCATAAAATTTCTCTATTTATTAT
>CALBXV010000240.1 GCA_937890045.1 uncultured archaeon | reverse complement strand
TAAATATCTACCCCGTATGCTTCATGAATGTGTCCGAAGAAATGATAATGAGGATTAACTTTCTTTACATAATCAAATAGTGCTTGGCTACCAGCATGGTCTCCTGAAATAGTCATATCAAGGACTCCCTTAGGGGGACCATGGGTTACTAGAACATCAACATCCAGCGGTGCGTTTTCCCAATATCTTTTAGCTTGTTCCTCAGTATTCATAAATGCCCATGTTCCATACTTAGGAGTATAGGCAGAGCCAAAGAATTTAATTCCATCAATTATATGTTCTTTATTATGAATACATACTGCACCACTTTCCGCATCAACAGTTTCAATATTATATGGAAAATCTTCCAAACTTAATTCATGGTTCCCAGGTATCCATAGTTTATGTTTATGTGGTTGCTTTTTTATCCAATCTATAAAAGCATAGACTTCGTCAGAGTTTCCTCTATATGAGAAATCCCCACAATGGATTAATATATCTCCAGCAGGAACTTCAAGAAAATCAAAATATGTATGATTATCGGAAAGTACGACTAAATCTAACCATTTATTCTTCATTATAAAGAATTTATGAAGAGTTCGTGCTCCCTGTCTACTTTTCTTGCTTTTATTCCACCTTTTATATCTTTTTTCATAACACGAACTAAGAGTTCGGTACAGAATACACAAACGTTGCTTCTCCATCCCCAAAAAGAATATGTGCGTTTATACAAAGCAAGATGTCTTTCACCGGGTCTTATGGAGCACCTACAAACATGACATGTTCTTTTACCCCTGGCTCTCTCCGTAAGTCTATCTTTTATATATTGTATTACGCTGTATAATCTTTGCTTATGAACAACGTATTTCATATCAGATAGAAGATTATCTGCTATCATTAGTTTTCTCCAAGTATTTTAATTTATTTTCCAACCATAGTTTAATACAAACATCTCTGCTGCATTCTTACATTCTACTTTTCTCATATACTTGCTACTATATAATTCTTGCTGTGCTCCTAACATCTTGTGGATATAATCTGCGAGAAAATCTCTAAATTGTTTTTGTGTTTTTTCGTCCCAACTATGTTGCATAAACCATCGTTTTTTTGTTCTATCCACTTTTGTATAATCTGCGTTAGCAAGTCTACACATTACTGCAAATATATTTTCTAAATGAAAGTTGTTACTCACTAAAAGGGCATCGCTTGCTCTGAAATATCCTTATTAATAGGATCTATATAATCTCCAGATAATTGGCTAGCTGCTCTATATAAGTCTACAATAGAAGTATACTTAAAATGAAGAGACCTGTCACCTATAAGATTAACAGTGATGTGTCCCTTGTATTTATCTTCCTCTTTTATTTCAAAAGATAATATATTATACTTATTAATATATGTATTTTTATACTTAAAGTATCTATTATGTTGTCCTGACATTGTAAAAATCCTCCGGGTTAATATGTGAAAAGGGTGGGGAGAATAGTAAAACTCCCCACCCTAGTACAATACGAACTACTTAATCTTCGAAAAGATCAAGCTGTTCGTTTTCAGTAGACACACCTTCTTCCGTATTGGTATCCTTTTCTTCTTTCTCCGTAATGGAGAATGAAATCATAGGATTGCCGTTCTTGTCGGATTTATTCCAACCGGCAATACGATATTCAGTGCCTGTGAAAGTTACCACGCCGCGTTGATCGGGCTGGTTATCTTTCTTTTTATAGGTATTCTTGAAAAGAACACCTGTTCCTACTTGTTTACTCATCGCGTACCTCCTTATTAAGGTATTAGGTTATACGGTGTAGAAGCCAAATTGTTCGCTTTCATCTAACAAGGAATTATCTTCAGCAAACCGATGTGCATCTGATAAGTCCTTAGAAAGTTTCTTTTTGACTATCTCTATTAAGCTCACGCTTAATTCTTTCTTATTCTGAGCTGCATAGGCCTTGGTTGAATTAGCTAGTTCCCTAATTTGAGCTCCAGTCATCCCTGATACAGACTTAATTAACTCAGCCTTAATCTTTTTAGTATACTTTAAAGTATCCTCAAAGTAAAGTTTTGCACAATCAAGAGCATAATTACCCTCTAATTCCCCTACCTGAAATATTCTATCAATTCTTCCAGGTCTTTTCAGAATTCTATCTTCAATCCTTTCTGGATGATTTGTAGTCATAATAACATAACTACCCTGATGATTTACAGGTTGATCAACTCCATCCAGGAAGTTCAGGACACTACTATGTGTTCCTTGATTGGAACCAAGGGATGATTC
The DNA here is from genome assembly GCA_937890045.1 of uncultured archaeon. The sequence continues at coordinate 30,373 of CALBXV010000240.1, read as the reverse complement.
TGCATCTTCTAATATTATAAATGTTCTCTTCTTTGCTTTAGCACAGTGTACTAAATGCTCTGCAGCAGATGCTAAATTAGTAGCGACAACTACAGGCATTTCAGAGGAGAATTCTCTTGCAATTTTAATACACATAGAAGTCTTTCCAGTGCCCGGAGGGCCTATTAACATAACCTTTCGAACACCAGGTTGATCATATCTTGTAAATATTTCTACATTATCAAAAAAGAATTTGATATCTGCATTTAATTTAGAGATTATAGGATGAACAGTTTCTACCTTAGAAGGCTTATCTATTTTAGTATAGCCTAGACCACTATCAGGGTTAGACCACACTTTATAAAATCCTGATTTAGGTTTTGCTCTTTGTTTTCTAGACCTTTCTATATATTTCTTAAATTTATACCAAGTCTTTTTTTCTGTTGCAAATAATCCTTCGATTAGGGCTCCTCTGCCGTATCCACTTGTAAACTTAGCATAGTACATGATATCACCATCACTGAAGGATATCTTAAATATTCCTTGTCTATCTTGGAATCCTATAGTTTTTTTATACTTAACTGTATGTATTCCCCAAGATATAGGGGCGAATATATCACTAGAAATTGGTTCCACATCAGTAACATGAAAAGATTTCATCTTATAGCGTAAAGCATGAAACTGTAAATTTTTTATTTCATGCCAGCCTAGCTCCTGGTTGTTCTCTACAATAACAAATCCTGAGTCAGGAACTACTTCCTTATAAAATTTAATTAGAGTTCTAGCAATAGTATCTATTTGTTTGGCCATTTATTTATCTCCTAAGCTAAACCATGATTAGATGTATCAAAAGGAGTTTCATTATCCTCATCTCCTATATCATCTATTGCTTCTATTAAATCATGTGTTAATCTACTCATAAAAGCTGAATGAACAGATAAAGATACTCTAGCTAAAGCAATGATAATATCTTTAAATTTTTCCTCATCATTTTCTTGAAGTTCGAATAGTTCTTCTTGAAACTCAAGGATTTTACTACAAATAGGATAATCACTCATTTGTTATTCCTTTTCGTTTGAGTTCTTGAATTAAAAAGTCTTTGAATTCTGTACAATATCTGGCAGTACCTTTTGCTAATTTCATAGCAATATCATATCTTTTTGTCCCACCAAAATCCTTGCTGTTAACAACTCCTATAATAAGTTTCACAGTATTTAAATCCTCAACTGTTAGTTTTTTTATCATTTGACAAGTATCCCTTGCTTAATAAATTAGTACCTATGTCTTTAAGACCCTGGTTAGATAATCTTTTATCTGCTCTGAATACTCCGCCAAAAATAAACATTTGTCTATTATAACATTTAGGACTTTGAGTTTCGTATACACAATGTATACGATGCTCAGCAAGGTTATTCTTCATTTGCTGAAATAGATTTAGGTAATGCCTGATTCCTTGAGGTCTAACAGATGTATTAAATAACCATCCAACTTCTTTTATTTCTTTCCCAATGAACGCATGCACAATTTGAGCTGCTCCATTGTAATTAAAAACTCTATAAGTTTTTAGTCCACGTGTTCTTCCTGAATTACCTTGAATATCATTACAAATGTAAGTAATATTATGTTGATAATCTGATAAGATATCTATTTCTCTAAGAAATATATACTTACTATACTTTTTTATAGCCTTTTTGATATAATTTGATGTTTTATACCAAGAAAGCATAGAAGGTTCTATTTCATAAACATAAGCATCCTTATAGCGTAATCTAGTTAGCCTTCCAAATAGTTCATTTTTTACAAAAGCATTTCCTCCAGTTATACAAACTCCTGCGTTTTTATCTGGAGTAAGATGATCTATTATATTATTAGACTGCTTTCTTAAATGTAACTCTCTTTCATAGTTACTATCACTATTCCAATTTCTACCACCCCACAAAATATTAGTGGTTGTATCCATTCTGCTTTGCCCATTCGGAATAAGCTGCTTCTTCCTCTATTTCTACTTCATCGATAATACTTAATGCTAGCTTGAGCCCAGCTATTTTTTCATCAGAAGCCTGAGACTTCTGTTTCTTTTCCAAAGATTTTATCTTCTTTTCAATCTCCGGTCTTACTTTACCAGAATAAACATCAAACATAGTTTCTCCTTAAAATATGTAAGTTATTAATTTATAAAGTCCATACCATAATCCACAACTAATTCCAGGTATAATTACAAACCAGACTAGAAGGTTTGACCATCCTATTCTACGACGGACGCTATCTACTAACTGGTTTGGATAATCTGGCTTCATTATAGTTTTTCCTTAATATCTTCCAAGGTCTCTACTGTTTCCTTGAATCCCTTAAGTAATACTAGTATAATAATAAATAATAACACTAATGTAAAAAGTGTTCCCATTATTCTTCTTCCTCAATTAAGGTTTTAAATTCATTGATTCTATCTGTAATCAAAGTTTCTTTCGTAGAGTCATCCTCTATACCGTCCAGAAACTCAGTGATCATCCATTGATTACAATCTTCGCTACAACACCTTGTGTCCTTATAATCTTTTCCTGTAGGAACCATGTTTCCACAGGCAGGACAATAATCATAGAACTTTTTAGGTACCATTGGATACGGCACTAGCTTTTTTTCCTTTCTTTAAAATCAACTTGACCATTATCCAAGTAGACAAGATTATTTTTACTTAGTTTATTTGTTTTTCGTTTTTGTTTATGAATACTAATCCTCCCATATACAAACCCATCAGGATCTTCGTAAAACAATTTACCAGTTAAGCATCCAGCGTGTATACTTTTTTCTTTTCCGAAACGTGCATCTTTTCCTTTTTCTATAATCCACTGTTTTAAATCCACAAAGGATTCTTTGTTCTTTTTATTACATATTAAACATTTTGTTTTCATATTTTCTCCTTATATATATAAATATTAACTAAGTTATTCAACATGAAATATAATGACTAAGAGTGACCAAGAAAGTGACCAAGAAATATAAACCCTATAAGGTTGATAAACAATATATCAACCCTATAATTAAAATAGGATACTTCATATTATTCCTCGTCTTTAGGCATTAAGATACTTAATGCTTTCTTGTTGGTAATCTTTCTTCGTTTCCATTCCTGTATCTCGTTACCATTATCTTTGTCTATCTCAATAAATTTTCCTTTGTAATATTTCCAATTCTCAGAAAGTTTCCATTGATTTACTGTCTTACCGTAATCTTTTTTCCCATCAAAAGCATAAACAGAAGAGCTAGTGATACCTAATCTAACAACATGTGTTTCATCCTTAATCTCGGGATGAGTAAGTTTAAAAAACTTAAAGTGGTCATCAATAGTAGACATAGTCTTCTCCTTTAGTAAGTTAAATTAAAAAATAGGGCGATATTGCTATCGCCCGTATATATGAAGGAAATTACAGAAACTATTACCCTGACTGGAGCCGTCACCAGCACCAGCCTATCTCGACACGTTAATGTAAGTAGAAGGAAGCTTCTTTAATGGTGTGTAGCCTTCAATGACATCCTTATGGAAATTGAAACAACTGCTTTTTCTTTTTATGTTAAATAAGTAGAAGGAAGCTGTCTCATAGCCTTAAGGAATTTTATAAGAACTCTGCTAACAGCGTATCAGTGTTATAAGGAGTTCCCTCATCTACACTAAACACCGTATCTGCTTTGTCCTTATCTTCTATGATTTCTCCTCGGGCTGCTGCATGCAGCTCAAGAAGTTCATATAAGTTTGGAAATTCTTTTTCAGTAAATGCAAATCCAAGTTTTGCAATATTACTACCATTGGCCTCTATATTATTACAATGTTCTATTCTTCTCAACAAGGATAAGTCTAGCCATTTTAGAGTACCATTAACAATATCAATAACCATAGGAATTGCTATTGTAGTATTGGCAGTTAAATCAATCTTTTGTTCAACAGTCTTAGGCTCATATATTTCTCCAGAGTTAGGCTCTTCTCTACTCATCCAACCCATAAAGCATTCAGGAAGATCGCAATAGGGTTGGCTTGTGAAAGAGTGTATACTGGGAATTATGTACCTAACTCCTGCTTCTAATGCTGCAGCAACATCTATATCAATAAATTCGCTGGCACCTACAGGTGCGGAGGTTATATCCCCGCTATGACAAGCATTAATCTCTTTATCACGAAGATGTGTATAACTAATATGGGTCTTATAATTCCAGTCGTCAGTAAATGCGGTAGCAGACAGATCTAAGTCTGTTGTACTCTTACCATCTTTCCACCATAGAAAGAACCTTATAGTTTTTCCATCAATTGGTAGAACTGATCCTCGTGGAATTGTGTGTAAAGCCTTGCTGGCATTCCTTTGAGTTAGAGGTACTGTATAACTTCTAAGTTCTTCGTCTAAGTATACCTTCCCTAAAGGTTCCAGATGTGAAAATCTTTCACTTAGGGCCTCATTTACAATTGTTATTACTGATAACTTAAATTTATTAGGTAAATCTTCCTGGTTATTAGGAATCACCTTTATTTTAGAGACCTCTCCTTTAGGCATAAAGGCTCTATACATAGAAGAATCCTGATGTAAAAAGGCTGTTAACTGAAGAAGTACAGGTGTACTTACCTTGTCGATAACATCTTGTAAATGGGTGTATATCAATGCTTGTTCTATAGAATTGGCAGACATCCGCGCCATTTCGGCAAGCCTTCTTACAAATAATCCAGGGCGTGTTGCTAGCATAGCAGTAACCTTGCTCAGATCATTTTCCTTGATAGCCTTTTCCACTTTTGAATTAAAGGTAGTAACCTTTAAATTCCTAATATGATGAAAAGCGTTAGCAGCACTCTTGTATCTATTCTTATACTCACCAGGATGTAGTCTTTCGCCAAGTCTTAACCATTTCCCTCTATATTGCCACATATTATCTAAATATGCAATTTGTTTTTCCACAACCTTATTAATTAAGGATAGAAGCATTCGTCGCTCAGGTCTTGAGAATTTCCTGAACTTTGATTTTAAGGCTAGAGATATATCTCCATCCGATAATCCAACAGCAAATCTTAAAATATCTGTGGTAGTTTTAAACTGATCTGACATCCTGTCTAATCTTCCTAAGGAGAACATAGTAGAAGACACAAGGGCAAATATTTCCTTGTGCGGTATACTTTCAGGAAAAGTAATCCAATGTTCTTCTGCATTATTTAAAAAGGATTTAAGATAATCCTTATCTTCAAATGATATTGAAGATTTAGATGACATTAACCTAGCCATCAGCTCTGCTAAATCCTTACGATCTCCTAAGTCTAGGGGAGATACCTTAGTATCCTCAAATAAAGGTAGCCTTTCTCCTTTCTCATAGATAGGTAATGCTTTTGTCCAATAATGAATGATGGCATTACAAAATAATTCCATTACATCCATTTCCATTACCTGCTCTGGAAAATTTGGATACATAGGACTGTAATCTTTAACACCTTTCATGTATTTTAATACAGTTAGTGTCTCTAAATACCATTCCTTTAATTGATTTAAGGTCAAAAGAGTTAAAGCCTCTGCTAGAGCGGGAGTTAATACATAACCAAGCTTAACAAATTCCTCTTGTAAAGTAAGAATATACTTAGAGTGGTCCTTTGTTTGAAGAAGTAGAGGATCATTCGACTCTATAGTGGGAAGAAGAGCCAATCCTTTTTTCTTGATGAGTATTTGATTAAAATTCATAGTAATCCTCCTGAATTCATGTTATTAATTTAACTAAATAAATACTATAATGCAAATTAATTCTTTTTCTTTTTACGTACTAATTTATAGTACAATTCTTTTAAAGGAAGAATAATTACTGCTGATGTACCGGTAATAATCCAGAACATTAATCCGTGAGGCTCGCCACACAAACCAAGGATATGCTTTAAGAATTCAATCATCTTTAAACACTCCCTTTAGTTGGGGATTCGCTAACTCCCACCAATTAGATGGTTTCATACCTTCATTTTTTCGTATTATTTTCTTCATTAGTTCTGCCTCAATGGCAGATGCTAATGTCCGTCTGGCAGTTTCTGAAGCCAGATTTAACTGCATATCTGAATATCTTGATAATACCTCTTCAATTAGTTTCTTCATTATGTCTCCTTTTCTTTGGTTTCATATAAATCTTTTCATAACAATCTAAACATAGTTGTCCTACTCCCTCTACATAACACATCCTAGTATCAACATGGTCTGTCTTATCATATAGAGTTTTCTTATTACATGATATACATTTATCTTTCATTACACTTACTCCCTAAAAACCATAATATATGGGGATTAGCTTATTGATCATTACATAGATGCATAGTTAATTTCAATTAATACCTCTACTATAGAACCAGTTGCCTATATTATAGAGAGGACTTGCTATTTTCCATGCCAATCTGTCTTTTTTTACATGGAGCATACGGCTCCAGGAAGTTGAACCACTTCCCCATATACCAAAGGCAGTCTCACATAATACATAGCCTATGTTTTCATTAACTATAGGTATTACCTTAGGTAGTTTACTTATTCCAATCTTCAAATGCTGTTCCTTTTAGTCTAACACTAAGTGGGATTCTTTTCCAATATAATCCTTTGTTATACCAATCATCGTTATACCGTGGGTGTATTCTGCTGTCACACATACATAGTAATGCTACAGCATGGGTATCAGAACAGGATACTTGTGCTGTTCCGTCACAGTTATCACAACTCCAAAGTATATTACCATTAGGTAACTTTGGATATAAGATTAACATACTACGCCACCACCCACTATATGTGCAATAATTAGGCATAACTTCAATAATAACAGAGTATAATCTGCGCCTTCTAGAGTGCAGGATGAGATTCGAACTCACGGCTATTGGATTTGCAATCCAACCCCTTAACCACTCGGGCACCTGCACATGTGCTCACACATACTCTCTCTTAGAAATTTTTCTAGGACTTCTTCTTAAAAGACGAAGGGAACCATATAGAAGCAGTCTTCTTCAGTTTCCTAGCTGTAGAGTAAGCAACATCTATTGCCTTGTTGCCTGCTCCTATGGATACTTCTTTTACTGCTTTGGCTATCTTGTTAGTGTCAATTGTTATTCTCATAACTCCTCCTTGCGGTTAGTTTACGTTTTCCTAATTGTGCATAGATACTATCAGCATAGTCTTCGTTTACTTGTAATCCATCGTCCCAGGCATGCTCTAAGTTTACCCACATTCGTTTTATCTCCGAATCAGGGAGTTCACAGAGCTCTTCCCAGGTATAACTTCCTATAGTATGCTGATACTTAGACACAATTATGCTTGATGTTTAGGTTTAGGTTTGGCTCTAGGATACTTACGGGGATACGCTGATACAAGGTATCTATTGTGATAGTTAATACTTGCTGCGTATTCCAGCACTCGTGTACCTACGGCGTGCTGCTTAGTTTGGTCGTTTTGTACGATACGTAGATGCTCTTGCTCCAATAGGGTCTTTAGTGGCGGGAGGTAACTATTCTTTATTAGATTAGGTCCAATTCGCAAATCACGATTTTCAGGTTCGGCTTCCAAGTAACCTACGGTAGTTACTTTATTGCCTCGCCAGAGAGCGAGTTGTCCTACAAATAGATATGTTGCACCTGGTGGTACCAGTTTATGGTTGATATCCCTAGGGAATCTATACTTATCCTTGTATTGGATGTACTTAGAGTCCACCTCAAGGATAGAACCAGCAGACATATACATTCCATACATCTGGTATAGACCACTTACTACGGGAAGGTTCACCATACCTTTGATTTCTTGTGGTCCAGCGGGACCTAGTACAATAAATACGCGGTGGTTAGGTAACTTCACTACGATGTTGTCCATGGATGATGGAATCAAGGCACTGCTAGCTCCGGGGAATCGTGTTCTATCCCCTAAAGCAGTGCACTTATGTTGTTTAATATACTCGCCGTTTCCTCTTTCTAGATATATCTCGAATTCGGGGCGTAGCATTTCAGGGCGGATATTCTTCTTAGGGAAGGATCCAGTCATAAGGTATCTCCTTGTCTTTATGTTAAACACTAGTGTGGTTGTCTCTTACAGAGCCACCTAATCTCCCCCTCCCTAAAGGGCCCCTCCCCCTCCGGGGGGAAGAGTCACAGTAGGGTGACTTTTTACAGGCTTAGGCCGGAGGCAGCGTTGCCTGTTTTCAGTCTATATGTATATCAGGTTTCACCTGAATATAGGCCTGAATAGTAATACAAAGCAACACTTAAATTAAGTATATATTTATATAGCTGCAGCATTAGTGCAGTCTAAATGTTTATTGTGTATTACTGTTATATTGTCATAGAGTTATGTCAATATGTCTCTAATAATTAGAGGCGGTATTATATAGTAGGTATATAATGTGATGGGAATATGTTATATTCCGCCTCTATGTATTAGTGTATTACCGCTCGGGCTGGCGCCCTCGCGGGTTTTTGTAACTGTTAGTTACTTTCGCTCAGCGGCTGCCGCCGCTTCGCGGGGTTGGATGGCAATTACTATGCGTCCTCGAAGTGGACGGAGTTGAATGTGCCGGTTATTCCTTTCAGAGTAACGTGAGTGTGCCAGTCTTGCTCATTCCATGTGGCAACCTCATACGTTTTGCCCTCTGTTAGGAGTGGTCGCGGGTCATCGTTTCCTCTCCAGTCAATTTGCTCCTGGTCGGCTCCGATGTAAATCACCTTCTTCATCGTGATCTCCTTTGGTTATGCGTTGAAAGACTAAGAAGGGTGGCAGATTGCTCCACCACCCTCTAATCTCGGCTAGTCCTGCTTAGAGTCTTTTAACTCTTCGTCGAGAACGCGGCTAGCACCACTAGATGCTTTACCACGTACATTCTCGTTGAAGGAGTCTTTTACTCCAGCGACTACACCTTTCAGGAGCGAGCCAGCCCAACCGGTTGAAAGATTGACAGCGTAGCGTACCTTGTCGGCACGATCTTCGTTGGCAATATGACTTTCGGCTTCATTGACAGCTCTCTGCTCCGGGTCAGCAGGAATCACTACACTGACACCTTTGTTAACAATATCTGCTCCAGCAGCAGCATACTGTGTAACCTTGGTCCAAGTGGCTTTTCCTACTTCCTTTAACGTCAAATCCTTAACGTTGCGGGTGTTTAGGGCCTTGGCTTTCGCCTTAGCGTTTTCACTGAGTTTGGCCATGTTTATGGTCTCCTTGTGTTAGAGGGTTGCAAATTTCACATCATAGGCCGCTTTGACACGCGCCATATGCTCATTGTGAAACTTCTTATAACGTTTGGAACTTACAGATATGTAATCAGACTGAATAGTCTTCATCTGTCTTTTGATAGCTCCAAGTTTCTGCTTTGACTTGGCATCTTTGATATCACCTATAGTGCTATCATAGAAGCCCTTTCTTAAACCGACCTTTGACTGATCGATTCTCCAGCAGGGTTTTATCCCTACGTAGATGATAAGGCCTTTCCGGGTAACCCCAAGGTCTGCCAGGAAGGATTGTCTAGCGGAGGTAACAGCTTCATTCAGGGCAACCTTATCCTCGGTTCCCATAAGTTCGGCTTTAACTCTGTAGATGTTCATCATCTCGTTCCAGACGATTTTTGCCATCCTAGACACAGCATCCAGACGGACAGCTGTTCTATCATCCCGTAGTTTCATATGCTTACTAAAGAACACTAAGTTCTCAGGGCATACATCAGGAATTGGAAGATTCATGTTGAACTCCTTTGTTTTTTCTGCTTCGGTTTAGGATTCCAGACATTGCTCGTCCCAAAGCTTTTGTTAAAACAAACAATGCTGTTCCTACGATGACTCCTATAAAAAGGACTGCCATCATAAGCTTTACTGGATCAAGTACGAAGATCATGCTTTCTTAGTAGCATTTTCAGTCTTAATAACTTTGGCTTTAGCCCGAACTTCAGTCAGGACTTTATCCCAACCATATTCGAAAGCTTCATCCTCAGTGCCATTAGTCTCAACAGGAACAGTAATCCCTGCATCTACTCTGGCTGATTCGAAACTGCCAAGGTTAATAGTCATACCAACGCTAACCCATACCTCTTTATTAGATCTAGGTTTATTCATTGCATTCCTCCAGTGGTTGTTCACCAAGACATAATAGCTCTATATCTTGACGAGTTGATGGTTCTGGGTAACTAGTTGCAGCAAGCGGTTGATTCATAAAGTCGACCACATCCAGAATCTCAGGTTCCTTCTGTTGATCAAGTTTAGTAATCTCCGTCTTAAATTGCTTCTTAGCATACTTTACTGCAGCTCTTTTTAGGATTCCCATAATAGCTCCTTTATTCGTTTAGGTTTAATAAACACTCATCGAGATCCCGGAGAGCAATCTCTTCGGCTTCAATCTCAAATGGGTGATCTGCATAAGTGTGTCCGAGGTTATAATGCTTCTCAAACTCTTTTACAGAATGTTTTAAATAGTGCTGATACTCATGTATCACAGTTTTGATTAACTCCGTAGTAGATAATCCAATCCGGAGGAAGATCGTATCCCTGGCAAAGTTATACCAGCCATCATGCTTAAGATCGGGATCATATAGTACACAAGGTACAGCTCTAGACTCGGTGATTCCATATTTAAAAATACACCAATTCATTATTTGAATATGTTTCATTAACTCCTAGCTACATCTTTGCTGCGTTTCCACATTTGCTTGATATCCAAACTATCTACATTATCCCACTTTTCCTGGAAATCTTCAAAAGAATCTCCCATTTCACGCGAGACAACCTTTTCGATAACAGGTTCAAGCTGCTCTATGTAGTTAATAACCGTTTGATGAAACTTAGGATCTAGTAGAAGTGACCATGTTTGATCCATTCTAGCTCTAGCCCTGCGCAATCTCCATACTGCAATCCTGGCCGTAAACCAATTGAAATAGCTATTCTCATGAATTACTCTTTCAGCATTCGCGAAGTATGTATCACGAATAGGCTTAGTATCGGAACCAAGAAGTATTTCACGGAGACTGTTAATCATGTTAGTTATGATTTTATCCATGTTCTTTTTCCTTTCCTTTTTATGGTTTTTTAGTAACTTCGGCGTATCCTTCTTTAGCGCCCTTTAGTATATTCTTTCCTAAGAAGAAAGCTGTCTTGAATGACCACTTACCACCCAGTATCAGTCCTTTGGTAACTGCCTTAGCTGTCTTTTTCGGGATGCTCTTTATGTTCATGCTTTTTCCTCTTTGGACTGTTTGCATATCTAGAAGCTGCCTTGATCCGATTCTGCATCTTTTTCCATTTACTATGAGATCTATGCTTCTTGTGATTCTTGGATACCGCCATTATTTACCCACCGAGTAGGATTTTCCAGCTTTATCTGTCCATATACCCTTCTTCTTTAACAGATGAACGGTTTTGGATTTTCCTTCCGTCTTTTCGACAATCTCTGCCTTACGGCTGCCTACGGAGATGATAGTAGTTTCAGTCTTTTTCATTATGACTCCTTCTGGTTATTGGTTACGAAAATTGCATCAAACATTCTGTCAACAGGATCCAGGCTCTTTTTCCGACGTTTCTCTATTTCCTTTTCCTTGGCCTTATGTACAGACGTTTGCCATTCAATAAACTCTGGACAGGGTCTACAGTGATGTGGACACTTGTCTCCGGGTTTATGAGTATGTTGACAATACGGAACATATAGCTTTTCCTTAAGCTTCCGTACTGCTGCTCTACCTAGGATTTGACCTATTGTAGCCATTTTAACCTCCTTTTGTTTAGTTGATAACTCTACTAACATTGTATTCACGTTGTGACTCTTTACCTAGATGCCACATATACAAATCATTACAAAATCTTGTGTAGTAGTTTTCAAAATCCTTACCGTTGTTAGAGCCTGCTTTGGTTCCTATTGCTGCCTTGAGTCGAAAAGGTCCTCGATAAGAGGGATGCCCTATAACAAAGTATAGAACGGTATTCCCTAAATATGAATTGAGGAAATCTGCCCGTTCATGAATTAAGCTAAGTTGTTTTTCATGATTACAAGCTGGGATGTTACATCCCACACTTCCTACAATAATCTCCGGTTTGAACTGCTTCTCGTTAATGTACTTAAGAGACAGCTCTAGCGGTTTCTTTCCGGAGTTCTGAATAGACTTAGCATCATTATGCCAATGTTCCTCTACTGCATCTTCCCGGAGGAGTCTATACACATCTTCTGGCTTGTAATAAGCCATTCCTAAAAGAGTATCAAGATCCCGCACATTATCCTTCATTCTCATAAAATCTCGTCGAATTTGATTGGAACAGATATCTGCAAACTTCATTGCCCTTCCATCATGAAGATTTAGATACAATCTATATGAGTATGGAAGAGTCCCGTCTACCCTCGGAGTTTTTCTCTCAATATAAGCAAGAGGGTTATTCCGAGCACCAATCAGATAACTAATGGTATTCATATGGGAAAAGTTTATTTCTGCCGGTCCGTTTTCATACGTTGTTTTAACACGTAACTTATGACGGCCTGGGCCTTCCTTAATTATCTTGATCAGAAGATTTTTCTTCTCCTTTAGTTACTCGTTTTCCGTGCTTCTTAGCGTAGTTGAACGCTTTAAACGGAGAATACTTTGCCATCTTTACTACAGACCACTTTTCATGATCGGTCAGCTCATATCTATAGCGCTTTCCATTTACGTCAAAGCAGATCTCCCACAGAGTATATCCAATCTCTGTCTTGAGATTCTGCTCATATACTATTTGACAGCCCATTGTTAACCTCCGTTAATTAATATTCCATTTAAATGATCAACCTCATGTTGCCACACTGCAGCCATAAGACCGGTTAAAGTTTGCTCACCATTGATTTCATCGGTAACTCTGATCTCAGGATACCTCATAGGAGTATGGTGCTCTTCCGGTAGACTAAGACATCCTTCTTCATGCTCTACAGGATCACCAATTGTTTCAATAAGTTCCGGATTGATATAATATTTAAAACATTTTCCTTCATTTACAATAAAGGCTCGTTTCTGGACACCAATCTGGTTAGCAGCTATTGCAAGAGCCCGTCCAATTCTAGGACGCATAGCCATCAACAGTTTAGTACTTATCTGTGTTCTATCCTTTGATTCAACCTTGGTACAGACTTGCGACAAAAAGGCAAGGTCTTTTACGATTCGGCGTTTCATTGGCCCTTAGCCATCTTCCAATGTCTGTAGCACAGCCGGGGAAGGGCTACTTTAATTCGAATCAATCGTTCTTTGATTCGTTTCCCGCATTTAACACAACTATGCTTTGAGAGCTGTGTATGCGGAATTTTCTGGAGAGTTCCGTTATCATTCCGGAAAAATCCAGCAGGGGTATTAGTTCCATCTGCCATTATATGCTCCTTCTTATTTTCCATTGTACAAAATCTTTATGAGGCATTGGAGGAAGAATTCCATACTTCCAGTAATTATATTGAACACCGGTTTTATAATAGTGTCTATTATGCCAAGCCTTGACACTGAAATCAAACAGGCTGATTCTAATAATCCAGGTTCCCATATACAGCTTTAGATCACAGCCTACATTCGAGAATCCCAACCAGCATGCTCGTTCTCCGCCCCAGGTATGCTTACCAATCCTAACAACAGGCTCATACCGAAAGAACCCGTAGATAGTCCATTTGGGAATAATTTTACTTATTATCTTTCTTACTATTTTCATTAGCGTCTCCTTCTAGGGTTATGTTGCTCACACCACACTTCTTTACGATATGTAGAAAGATTTTTAGTTTCATTACATTCAAAACATTGTTCTCCAGGATACGGAGAATCATCACCAGCAAGTTTATAGGCTGAGTCCCTAGATACAGCAGCACCAATGAATCCACTCTTGTGTACAAATACTAGATCGGAGATATTACCCGGATCACGTAGAGGAGCACCAGCTAAGTCAAAGGAGCCAGGTTCTGTATTAGGTACCTGAACTCTCCACTCAGTATCTCCTGTTTCAGTCTCTTGTGGCCAGATAACACGAGTAATTGCCTTACTTGATCTGTTTACAAGCTTTGCCCAACTCATAAAGTATGGAAGCTCCAGGATCTCAGTCTCACACATAAAGATAGCATCCTTTAGTGCTTTTTCATCCTTAAGATTTTTATCATACCGAGCTTTAAGACGAGAGAGCAGTCCCCTTACCTCAATGACTGCCTCTTTAAATCTAGCATCCTGTGCTTCTGAAAACATATCTTTATGATTAAAAGAGCTTATAAAGCTAGACAGATCCATATAGCCTTTCTCCAGTTTTGGAGCGTAACCATTATCAACGGCATCAATACCCTCGATAAAGCAACCGCGATAGAAATCAGCTAATCCCTGCTTATATCCCAGCATACAATTGGCTTCAAGAAAATCCAGTACCAACCCGGCTGAGGATTTAGATCCGGTATACGAAACCTGATGATGATCGAATCTTCTATTAACAGAATCTAAGACCCCGCCAACATCAACTACTATATCAGCATTATTAATTTCTTCTTCATCACGAGTACGAATAACCTGATAAGCATATTCATCATAATAGAACTCAGCTAACAAGGCCACAGCTGTGACTTCATCAGCATGAAACATTCCAGAATGTGTTGCAATTATTGACATTTTATCCTCCAAGGGCTATTTTAAGTTGCTCTTCACGATTAAGCCATCCTGTCTCAAGGATAGCTTCTTTAACAAGATTCAAGCGTCGACCTATTTCAGGTCCTTGTGGAATCCCGCTCGTTAGGAGATCAAGTCCAGAAATATCCAACTTTACTCCAGTTTCTTCCGGAGGAAGAGGTTCAAACAATTCTTTTTGAGGTAATGACTTTCTATCACCAATATCAGACTTCACACATCGATATAGAAGTTCCAAGTTTTCATCTCCACCAACCTTTACTTGAAACTTAGCAATATGCTTTCTTTTAAGCTCCTCAACTCTGGGGAACTTCATATGGCAATAGCATATCATTTTACATTTCTCTATGACTTTATTGGATAGATGAAGTCTCTTTCCAACTTCTGTCATTAAATCTTTACCAACAGAACTATGACGATAGAAGGTGTACCAACCCCGTTCATCCCATTCAGCCGTGGCAGGTTTTCCAATATCATGATGGAAGACATATATACGATCAGCAGGCTCAGCTCTTTCAGTAGCTTCTAGAATATGAGTTAGAACATCTCCTTCTGGATGATACTCAGGATTCTGCATTAGTTTATCACTTCCTGCAAACTCAGGCCACAATTCCTGGAAGACGTTAAGCTTATACATTTCTTTACCCCACTCAACAATCTTAGCATTCTTCCGATCCCACAGCTTTATGATCTCAGTCATAGCCAGCTCAACAGATATTTCTTTAGATTTCATCCGTGGAACTACAGGAAATTGTTCTAAAGTTAATGCTGTATACATCTCAAAGTCTAAATCCAGACCATACTTGAATCTATATGCTCTAAACCATCTTCTGGGGTCTTCATCCAGACGATCACGAGGATGACCAACAAACCGGAGGATTCCGTCTTTAATATCTTTTCTACCATCAGAAGGATCAATATATCCTATTCCTGGATTCCAAGCTATAGCATTCATAGTGAAATCTCTGGTCATAAGATCCTCTTCAATTGGGCCACCCTGTACTTTCCGATCTTGATTTGACCGAGTCTGTGTTAGCTCAACTTTTAGATCCCAACCTTTTACACTTGTGCTGATTGTTCCTGGCTCTTTATTTATCCAAGAAACTTTGAAGCCCTCAGCAACCAGGAGTTTCTCAGCCTTTTTCATATCAATATCCGCTACGACATCGATATCATATGGCTTCAAGCCCAGCAGGTGATCTCGGACATATCCTCCCACAACATATACAGGAGTTCCAAGAGCCTGAGATAGGCTATTCAGTGTTGGTAATAATATTTTCATAATTCTTTTCATTATCCTTTCATCTAAGGAGGGGACCGCTTATAGTGATCCCCTCCAACAATAAGGAGAGCCATCATATTCGGAGGATTCGACCAAGCCTTCGACTTAGATGTTGATCCTATTGCCGCCGGATCTGGGCGGGTTTAGACATAAGGATGGGTATCGAGCCCATCAGAATGTTATCACCGGGGAATCCGCGGAGCGGTATAACCACGGCGGAGGTCTTTCCCTCAGTCAGATACCCCTCGTATAAAGAGAGTATCACCGGGGGTTCCGCGGAGTGAGGGACGAACGGAGCGGAGGTCCCTTAATATGTTATCATTCTTGAGCGCCTACCGGAACTACCCCAGTAGGCCCTGCGAATGCTCCTATTTGATCCGTAGATCAAGGCCGGAAGTTAGTGCCTTTGGAAACAGCCTGCTATTTCTTCAACCAAACATATAGATTGGTATCAGATATGTTTCCATCCTTATCCACATACTCTTTTGTCTTAGTGACTTCATAGAAGCCATTCTGACAATAGACATTGGCATCCAGATTAACGTCTTTACCTTCAACACCTGTTAAGAAGTTCTTAACTTCAAGAACCATCTTTTCAGATACTAACGGTAATGGACCATCATCTTTGGATATCCAAAGGCGAGTCGAAACCCGCCCACTGGATACCAAGGATTGTTGTGACTTGTAGGATTTCTTAGCCGTAATAGTATGACGACCATTTAATCCTACCATTTTGTGGAGCTTATCCGCATCACCTGGGTGATCAGCAAAATGTGCTACGAGCTTTAAGAACTCGATATCACATATGTTGGCCCAAACACTTGGACGAGCTGCACTCAACAGTACAACATTGATGAACATCCGCTCAGCCAGAGTGAACTTATGCCGAATGACAAGTCTTGATTTGAACAAGAACTCTCTTGCCTCATCAAACCTCTTATTCGACTCAGATCCCTGCATGATAGCTCTTTCACCATCGATGATGATATCAACAATGGTTGCTAGAGCTTCTCTGGTCTTATCGTTACGGACTACACCTGTAGTTTCATCACCAAAGATGTTATACAGATCTTCAGCGATATCCTGATAGAACTCCGGACGAACAAAGCCATCCTCGGTTACATTCAGTTTCACGCCTTTACGAAGGAAGTCCATCCATTTAGATCCAGATAATCCAGAATCATCAAAGTCCTGTATAGACTTCTTTATCATCTCGATTGTTCCATCTGTACCTATAACCATTGAGCCATCCTCATATCTTAGCTTTTGACAAACTAATTCAGGATGATTCTTGAACTTCATGCGTCCAGTCCGTAGATCCATTTCCCAAGCTTCAGGAATGGTTAACTTAGACCATGGGTCATGCACCTCAACTCCATATTGCGGTAGTGTGATATGTTTCTTATTCTCAATAGAATCTTGTACGAATCTACTAAGATAAGTTTCTACACTTTCGCCTGTTGGAGTATTGACGCTCTTGCCATTGAGATATAGTTCCTCACTGGTCTTGCGGTTATCTGCAATACCAACATTGGTAGCTAGTTTCATATAGACTGCCAGACAGTCCTTAGAAATAGCTTCTACATCTCCATGTATCAGTTTCTTATCAAAGATATCTGCTTTAGTATTAGCTGCAGATTTATCTCTAACAGTAACATCAACAAAGGCCATGCCACACTTATCCATTTCTGGATTAGCTTTCCAGTCAGACTTAGAAGGAACTATGATATGAATCATATCTCCATCCTCATCTCTCAGAGCATTCTTTGCAGCTACTCCATGAATACCCACATATGAATCTCTAGTGAGTTTCTCCACAACAGCTACAAAGATAGAGACTGTACGCATTTTGGTACCAGCATTTAATGCAGGATAGGTAACAATAATCGTTTTATCTCCAACTTTGAGTTTACTGGATTTAGGCATTGAGATCCCTACATGATTAGATTTATCTGTTTTCACCGATAAACTATTATCATGCATTATTCTCAGGTAGTATGCCCGACGATCTCTCTTCGTTGTTGGAACTGGAATCTTAAATCCCTTCCGGTTAGCACGAACTACATTCTGTACCATTACCGCAACGATAAAAGGATCTATATTCCATCCTTTGATTGGGTTCTCTTTATCAAGTTCACCCGTCTTAGGATCTATGTTCCATTCTGGTTTCAAGCAAGGATGAAGACCTGCCTCCTTAAAGGGACGAAAATCCCCATGAGCTGGCATGTATTCCATCAATGCTCTCTTATCCGAAGAGCTAGCTGCTTTGAGCATCTTTGTCAAGTATTCCATATTAATACTATGGAAATAGTTTGACAACGGATCTGCTGAGCGTCTGATCATCTGTGCAGAAACATGCATTTCTACTGGCTCACAAACATCATCGATATTCATGATCCAAATAGTATTTACAGGTATTTCTACTAGATCGTCCACTTCAGTATCCGCACGATAGATCTCGTTATACAGCTTACGATCTACAACCGCATCATTTCCAGCTAACAGCCGAAAGGTTTCCTTGTTGTCCTTAGCAGAACTCCAAATCATACCTTTCATGGCTGTAGTTTCCTTATCATAGACACTAGCTTGCCAAGAAGATCCAGGATTGAATCCGTTCTCTTGACCAAGCATGCGGAAGATACTCCGTTTAAGTATCATGAAGATACCATCACGATAGCCGCCTTCTTTTGTGCTATTTGCAGGATTATCTGGAAAGTCCACGATTGTGGCTGTGAGCACATCCATAGAACCATGAGCAGACAACTGAATGCCTCCTCTAAGCAAGATCTTGGCCAATTTCTGACCATGCTTAGCTTGCGCGACTCTTGGATCCTTCACAAAGACCATAATACCACTATCAGGATTACCACCAATGAAGCTATAACCACCACTGACATACTGTGGAAACAGTTTGTGTGCTAGCTTCTTCATTAGATGCTTATCATCAGACATAGAGTATCCATGTCCATCACCATTCCATCCATCAGTGGATAGCCATTCACTAAGATCCGTAGTGATCTGATCTTCCATCGCTTCATCGAAGACTTCACCGGCTTCAAGAAATGCTTCCTTAGCATCGGCTACTCTCTTCTTATTCAGACGAGAAAGTTCTCTCTTTACCTTACCATTATCGATTACTTTAACAAACTTGTAATCCATCTCGGCAAGTGCACAAGACTGTCTGATACCAATGCCTTCTTTTACAAAGACTAATTGGTTTCTTTCCAATCTTCTGAGAGACTTAGGTCCATTAGGATTCCCACTTTTGATCATCCAGACATCTACTTTCAGCTCTTTGGTTGTCCATAAGATCAACCTCTTTGCTGCATGTACTATCTTGGATCTTCTAGCATTCAGACATTTCTGAAGAGTGGAGTCAGCCACTTCCTCAGTCATCCGAAGACCGTCTGCTATAAGCCAGGCATCACCAAAGATAGCGATACCCATAGCATCTATAGGATCCAAGGTAGACTTACCGTTACCCTTACCACTGTTCTCGGCTATTGCATCCATTATCATCTTGCCGGTAACCTTAGTCTTAGGCTTTGGTTTTCCATCTGGAGTCAACTCAGCTTCATGTTTGGCATCTGCAATCAGATCTACAATACGATCAATACGCATGGATTGATATTTCCATGGAATATCCCGTATAGTATTATTGCGTATGTCTAGAACACAGAGCTGCTTTTGTGTAAGATCAATATGCAGGATATGCCGATAATCTATTTGAATAGATATCTCCATTTCCTTTATATCGATCCATGTTTTCACATGTTTCATTTCGTTCTCCGTTTCGTTGTTGGTACCAGTGACCCCCAGCACTGCACCAGTTGTTATTGTCTCTGGGGTGACGTTTGTGCCTATGAGCGTTCCAATTGAAAGAACAACCATGGCAATTGAGACTGGAACTACGGCTGGTCTTAGTTTCCCAAGAGCCCAGGCCTGTCGGACCAGTTTGTCTAAGAGTTTATCTCCACTATTTAGATACCCATTACGAATATCTGTAAGTGAAATACTCTTCAAGTTGAATCTCTCATATATCATCTCATAAAGATGCAATCTACAAGAGATTGTAGCTAAGCACTTAGCTACTAATCCAGGAACTTTCCTAAGAAAGAATCTCCCGAACTTGTGTAACTTAAGATTATTCAGACTCCACAGGACTTTTATACATTCTCCTGAGAAACTGAATCCTCTTTCAGTTCTATCATACTCTTCCACTAAGCAGTCTACCGCCAGGTAGTGCCCATTGGCATAGAGCATAGCCAGAACTATGGATTTGATAGTTTTCATAACTATTCTCCTTATTAGGTTAATATTGTTCAATTCACCAGACATTATTTAGAGCCGCCGTCCTAAGCGGTTGTGTCCTTATAGGGTGGACTAACCCAATGGTGAAAAGCCACTGATGTGGGCAGGATAGCTCCTTGCTACCTCTGCATATCTTTTCCACAATAGGCGTATCCTATCGCAAAGTTTTAGGCAAAGATTCCGAAGTAATTATGGATTCTTAATATTGCGCCCAGCCAGGTCTTGAAACCTGTAACAGTCTACACTGCCGCTGGGCTAACCATCTATACGATCATCTATGATGTTCGATATAGTAGCGGGAAGGATACATAGTCACCCGCTTGGCAACCTGGTAAAACGTACGCAGGTTCACAGGAAAGGCTTGCGGCTTACTGTCTTTAAAAGCCTTACCTCCTACCCACCATGTTCTGGTTTTACCAGAGTATCCAAGAAACGAATAACCATAGATCGTTTCTAGAAGATCACGTATTGCTCTCTTCATTTTATACTCCTTTCTATGTTGATTTGCCACAACCTATGTTGTGACAATATTGTGTTTGATTCACTGTAGAAATATTTATACTTCCACAGTGCTTACATTTATTGCTGTTGTAAGTCGCAGCGTTTGTTCCTTTCTTCTGTTTCTTTCCCTTTTTGCGAAAGAAAACAGGAGAACTTTCTTTGTCCTTATGAGGTATTTTTCCAAATGTGGAAAAGTACCTTGGATCGATGTCACTCATGTCAACATCTCCTTTGGTTTATTGGTTGTTCCCATCTCTCTATGAGATTGTTGCCTTTATCTAGTCTTTCAGGAAGACCTATGGTATAGGCATAACCTCCTTTATGGAAGTAGAGAGATCTCTTAAAGATACAGAATGGTGCTTGACACACCGTAACATGTACCCTTAGAGCAAATACAGCAGCTCTTACTGCAACTACTGCACTTGCTACCGCGATTAATGCGGCGATTACTGCGATTATAGTAATCATGCTTATTCTCCTTGTGTTGTTTCGTCAGAGACGAAGGTTAATCCCATTCTTACTAATCTACCATCTGGTATTTCATCAACACTATTGATAATAACATATTCAACAGTATGACGTACAACCGGTTCACGGTCATAAACCAAGTATAGCAAGACTAGGACAGCTATTGTCCTTATTAATGCAAGTACTTTTATCATGCATTCTCCTTTTGGTTTTGCAGCAGTAATCCTCACTTGCTGCGTTGTGATTTCTAAGACTACGAGGACAGTCTGCGGCTATAAGCGTATCATATGAATAAAGATCCATTAGATTGGCGCGAATGCCTTTGGTAATACTTGTATGTGGGTTTATTATTGCATGTATGTGGTTTTTAGTATTTCGCTGCGGCCTACTGTCGCATTACGAAATACTGTGGAATAAGTAGCAAAGCAAGTTGCTTCTCCTTCCACTCCCGCTTTTGTGTCATAGGCTGCTCCTTTCGAAGGTTATGAACTGAATACTCTACTTCGGTTGAGAGATATATCTAATTGCCATTCGCAAGCATGCATAGATATATCTCATATCTTTTCCAGATCAGTTCCATTTATTTACTCTGATGAAGTCATTTCGAGTATCTCATCAGGGCAGGCTACTAATACCTACCGATGACTTCTGTTGTCCACTATGAGCGTACCAACCTAATGAAGCGGCGCTCAGAATGTGCTAACGCTCTTAATTGTATATATGGAAAACAGTTTAGCGACTTGTTCAGGTCTACAGGGTATGTGGTTTCTGATCATTCGTGTCTCAGCCTAGTTCAGTACGAATAACCATAGAGCAAGCAAGGCTTGACCTATCTTATGTTTTACCATAGGCATCTCCTTTTCAGGGTTTGAAACTGGGTGTTCTATTTCAGTTCAGATATTACTGTAATTGCCGTTAGCAGCATGCACAAGTAATATCATATGTTGTCGATAGCCAGTTTGTTAGTAGCTCTGATGATTTTTCATCAGTCAGTAGGCGTATCCTACTGAAATGGTTCTGCCAAAAAGGATTGAGGATTTTATTTGGCATAGTGCCCAGCCAGGTCTTGAAACCTGTTGCAGTCTACACTGCCACTGGGCGTCCCCTTTTCCTACTTGATGTGAGTGTCTAATGTTTGCTCACCTATTGGGTTATTGGGGTTTATTTGACGTTATCTAATAGCCTATCTAAGGCGTTAATAACATCTTTTCTACTGCATGGTTCCGCAGTGAGGACAGTGAAGTTCTGCTTTGAAAAAGCAGCTTCTCTAATGTCCGCTAGGATGGACCTTCCTTCGGGTTCCTTGAGCACAAGTACAAAGGGTACCCACTCATCTTTTGGAACCATCCTATGCGTAACTTCCTCATATTGGACTAACAGCTGGAATCCTAGAACAGGAGAATATGAAATCGAGAATCGGTTATTTAGAACCTCTGCACGATTTCCTTTCCCATCTATTATTCCTTGGACTACTAGTGTCATCTAGTCTCCATTATGTGTGTGATCTGCACATAGTGCCCAGCCAGGTCTTGAAACCTGCACAGCCTAAAGCTGCCACTGGGCGGATGTACTAGTCTTCCCTAAAAGGGACGATCCAGTACGATGGCCATCTGATGCTCACGAGGTGCTCCACTCTTTTTTATCTTCCTAAGGATTACTCCTCGGGAAGTGCCAAAAGTGGAACTGCCCTCTTCTATGACAGATTCGACATCATCCTTCTCAGCATACTTCGTATAGAAGTATCCGAGAGCATGGTCGAAGCCATAGTCAAGCAGACCATCGGATGTAGTGTATTTTGACATACAACTACCTCCTAGGGTAATTCGTCACCCCTATTGACGCCTTCATAAAGAACCCCATGAAGGTGGGGTAGCACATTGCTGTGCTCTCCTCTGCATATCTTTTCCACAATAGGCGTATCCTATCGCAAAGTTTTAGGCAAAGATTCCGAAGTAATTATGGATTCTTAATATTGCGCCCAGCCAGGTCTTGAAACCTGTTACCCTCTTCTCGAGGCACTGAGCTAACCATTCCCTTTTCTTATTTTATGTGAGTGTCTATGTTTTCTCACCTTTTAGTTTGGGAACGTAAGGCCTAGATTACTCTAGGTTTATGTACTCTTTATTGCGTCCGGATCATCTGGAGCACAGGGAACAATAACAGGTATTGACCTGTAAGCAGATGGAAGATACTTCTTATCCATCAACTTGTATGCTCTCTTCTCCTTCTGATCCTTCTTCTTAGAGTTGCTTTTTAGCTTCATCTGTCGTTATTGGAAGCACTTCAGTGTCTTCCGGGGTCAAGTCAGACCCGTGGAAGTACTTATCTGTAGTTTCTAGTTTGCTGCGGTACTTTAAGATTGCAGCTTTACAGATAGGACAGTCTACGCCCTCTGCGAGAGTCCACCAACCGTCTTGGTTAGTGTCTCTCTGACAAGCAGTAGGAAAGCCATCTTTGACAGCTTTCTCTGCTTGCCATTCATGCGTAGACGGTGCTTCACAACCAACAAACAACGCTAGTATGAGCAGCATCATCGTCATGGTTGTTGTTTTCATGTTGTTCTCCTAGTTACGGTTTTCTGTGTAACTGTAGGGTTTTGGCCAGTCATTCCACTCTTCCTTGAACTTATTGATTAAGGCTATGACTGTGGCCTTTCTAACAGCATTGGAATATGCAGCTAGCCTTTCATTCTGAGAAAACTCAGGATGATTTGTACGATACACTTCATCCATCAAAGTATGCACAACTTGTGTAGCACAGTTATAACATACTTCAACTCTGTCCAGTTTCTCTTCCCAGACATGGTTTAGCCATTCTCCCTGAGTCCCATCATAGCGCTTTCCCATACCTTTTGCTTGAACCAGAAGATGATCCAGCAATACCGGTTTCTCCGATTGGTTAGCAGTATAGGTCACTGAACACATGGGACAAGAATCAAACGGTGCTCTACTATCCTTACTACGTATAAGGTTGTATAGCTCCATTGTTTTCTTCTTGGTGTGTTGGATCCTAGAGATCGGATAACCTAACTTTGTATCCAATGCATCGAAGATCGCTTTTACTGCTCTTAGCCACATGTAGCCCCATAATAGGGTACCACCTACTACTATGAAAGCCAGAAAGCTTCCCATATAGGTGTGTGACTCTTGGAACATCTGGATAGTAAGAGGGCCCATAACAACCCATGTACCAACCAGTAGCATACTAGAGAAGACTAACCAACTAACGGTTAACCCGTCGGTCAGTCTGACTAGCATACTTACTACCACTGGCCCTGCTATAAGTAGGGCTATCAGTGTTACTAGTGCGGAATAATCCATGATTATTCTCCTTTTGTTTTGTGTTAATACTACTGCCACCCAGTAGCCAGGTTATTAAGAGCTTTCGTCGCTCATAATAGTGGCTACCCAAGGATTCGAACCTTGAATAGCCTGCTCCGTTTCTTATTTTATGTGAGTGTCTATGTTTTCTCACCTGTTAGAGTGGAGCTTATGTACTAGTCTAGTATGTTAGCTAGCTCTAGTGTGTTCGCGCCGTGAACAGCTTACCAACCTAATACCTGATATTTCTCTCTCAGGAGTATCGGATAGGGTGTATGCTACGCTGAATAAGCAATAGCGAAACCACATCACGAACAGTAGGTGTTGTATACCGTCACGGTTGCCGTCGTATACCCTAGCAAACCAATGCAAACCAGTAAAGATCCTAATGAACCATTCGGTCCATGACTCGAAGCGTGCTTTACTAAGGTAGGTTATTACTCTCTTTACCATGGTCTTTTTCATGTTCTTTTTCTTTTCTTTTCTTATATCGAGATGTACCATCACGATGCAGACAGTAGCACCTATAAGACCTAGAGTCATTATAGAGACTACTATCCAGCCCCATATGGGACCATTCATGAATTCAATCATATTGAACTCCTTTTCTTTTGTTGTTTTGGGATTAACATCAAGCCCACCGGGGGCTCGAAACTTGCAAATGTATATGTATACAATATATTAATTATTATGCGCTCTTGTTTCCAGAATCCAACCGCCCGCTTTGCGTCCCTAATAAGGGGGGGGGGCTCCCGCTCAGCATATATACGCGCCTCCAGATACCTTCATTAGTATATATAAAAAATAATTAATTTAGGTACGCATATGACATATCTAAAATGATGAATGACTCTATAATTATATCGAAGAAAGTACGCGTTACTTCGCTGCTAATAGCCAGTATTCTTATAGCTATAAATTTGACCAAGTATGTGCCTATAGAAAATATACGAGTTATAATTTTCTTTTGTTGTTTATCGATAGGTGCAAAACACTATGATAAAATTAGAGAATTATTAGGCATTTAGAAGTCCTCCTATATTGTTCCTTTGGGACAATCATCCAATCTTTATATCCAGAATGACATAACTCCAGTGTAATAGCAAGACACTACGACGAGATCGAAAGATGTTTACCATAACTAAATCTTGGAGAAGTATTATGTTAGAATGGCTACAACTTCATTTCATGGAGTTAATGTCTCTTGTATTCATAATTTGCATATTGGTTGCATTTTATAAGAATACATAAGACCTATTATCCCACCCCAATACCTCCTTGTGGTCGATTTTTTCGACCACTTTCGTTATATAGTGACATATCTTTATTAGAAATAATAGAGGAGTAGTCATGAGTAAGTATGATACAATGCCAATGTTTTTATTACGTTGGATTATAATCATTACTGTAGTTATTATTACAGCATTCTGTGGATGTGATAGTGGATGGAGTATAGCTGGATGGGATATAAAATAATACTTGGTTATATCATCTAAAAAGTAGTATATTT
Organism: uncultured archaeon; assembly: GCA_937890045.1. The sequence goes on along the minus strand of CALBXV010000240.1, from coordinate 4,401 downwards.
AGTTCATGAATAAATTAAACGATCCCAATATATCTTTAAATTATAAAACTCATGTTTATAGTTTAGTAGATGATCCTGATTTTAACTTCACAAGTTCCACTGGTTTTATTCATAAGTTTTTTGAGAAGTTTAATAAGTATAAGGTTGCAGCTAAGCTGTTAAAGATGCCAAAATATAAGGGAAGAACTAGAGAAGATCTTTTTAATGAGTGGAAAGAGGCTTCTAACAGGGGAACTAATATACATTCTGAGTTAGAGCACTTTGTATTAAAAGGTACCTTGCCAGAAACTATTCCAGGAAAGTTTGGTGTACACTGGTTAGAGAGTAGTGTTCCAGAAAGATGTGACTTACTTTCTGAGATTATAATTTACAGTAAGGAACTAAAGATTGCTGGAATGGTAGATCTTCTGATTTTTGATCCACAAGACAACTCATATACATTAGTAGATTGGAAAACTAATAAAAAGATTAATATAACATCCTATAAGGGAAAAACAGGAATTCTTTCGGCTACTGAAAATGTAGAAGATTGTAATTTTAATCACTACTCTCTTCAGTTATCCCTATATAGATATATATTAGAAAACTATTATGATCTTACAATTAAAAATCAATATTTAATTCATCTTACTGATAGTGGAGCAGACTCTATGGTATGTCCTTATATGAAGGAAACTCTACAGAAGATGTTAGAATAAATTTTAGATATATGTTAATTAAAAGAAATGGAGAATCTAGAAAAATTAACGCAGAAGAAATTACAAAAGCAAGTTAGTTATTTACGAGCAGAACTAGAAGAAACTTTTGTAATATTTCAAAAATCTTGTATTGCTTTTACAGAGGAATTTGGCCATTTCACCAATGATGGACTTAGTTCTAAAAATCGAATAAATACAAAATCTGCACTTCCTACTTTTGATATTCCTAAGATAGCAGTAAAGCGTGTATTTAAAAGAATTTCTCAGAAAATACATCCAGATAAACTAGCTTCTAAGGATCTATCAGAATCAAAAAGGAATATTTATTCTTTACTTTATACCGAGGCTAGAACATCTGTAGATAATAATGATTGGGTAAAGTTGGTATCGGTTCTTGGAGATTTAGATATGAAGACACGTAATAAATCTGAAAACGAGTACTTGGAGATTACTATTATAGGATTAGAGAAAAGAATTAAGGAGATAAAAACAACATTAGCTTGGAAATGGGAATTCTGTAACAAGGATGATAAAACAAGAAAAAGTGTGAAGGAGCAACTTGAAAGAGCAGCAACCTTATAAGTTTAAATATACTCCCGATACTCTTGCTGAGTATATTCTAGATATTTTAGAGAAGGAGGATACGACATATTATACTGTTCCTGATATGTTTCTATCATCCTTTTATGACTATCTTGACTCAGAAGATCTTCCTTACCGAAAAGATGATCGCCGCGATTCTGCTGATGACAGCTCTACAACAAGAATGAAGCGTATACACCTAGTACAGCACTTAGGAGTTTTAGCCCCAGTAGTAAAACAGAGTGATATAAAATTAAAAATATTTATACATTTATTATAAAAGAATAATATGACAATGAGTAAAAATAAAAAAGTGTGTGGCGTAGATGAGGCAGGACGAGGTTCTTTGATAGGACCTATGGTACTGGCAGGAGTACTATTTAATAAATCTACCAAAGCTACATTTAGGAGGCTTGGAGTTAAAGACTCAAAACTTTTAAGCAAGAAAAGACGAGAAGAACTTTATAAAAAAATTATAGATAAGGTAGAATATAAAATAATTTTAATATCACCAAAAGCTATTGATAAAGCAGTAACAGGTAAGTATAGTACTTTAAATACTTTGGAAGCTGAGAAGACTATAGAAATAGTAGAAAATCTAAAACCATCTAGGGTAATAATAGACTGTCCTTCTGTAAACATTGCAAAGTATAAAAAACAGATGCAAACTCATCTAAACTCAAAAGTACAGCTAGTACCAAAACATAAAGCTGATCTTAATTATATAGAGGTTGCAGCTGCATCTATTCTAGCGAAAGTAACTCGTGATAGAGAGATTATAAAGATTAAGAAAAAATATAAGATTGAATTTGGATCTGGATATCCTGCTGATTCTAGAACTGTAAAGTTTCTTAAAGAGTGCAAGGGTAATTATCCAATCTTTAGAAAATCATGGGCAACATGGAAACGATTTATACAAAATTAAGAAATAATTGCGGTCCAAACCAGAACCTCTACGGACGAGTTTTAATCCTTTCTCTCGTCCAATACTCGATAAACCTTGGTTTTTCCTCCTTTCTTCCAAGACGGGTAAATCTGTTAGGGACCGCATTATTATATTGTGAGGAAATATGAAGAATAAACTATACAACTACAGAGCCATATGTGTTAAAGTAGTCGATGGAGATACAGTAGATACCATGATTGATCTAGGGTTTGAAACATGGGTTAAACGCAGAGTACGTTTATACGGTATAGATGCTCCTAAGAGCAGAACTAGAGATTTAGAAGAAAAGAAAAAAGGTTTGGAAGCTAAAAGTAGATTACAGGAATTACTTTTAGACGAAGCCTTTACTTTAGAATCTCGTGGAATTGGAAAATATGGAAGATGTTTAGGAATAATTTATAAACACGGACATAATATTAATCAGCAGATGATTAATGAAGGATACGCCGACGAATATGAATAACGACCATGTATCTATATTACATAGTTACTTTATTACTATTATTAATGTAGTATCTATTAGTAGTATAATAATAACCAATAGTATTAATAATGATAATTAAGAAGATTAATAGCAGTAATAATCTTAGTTTCTTATATATACTAGTTATTGTGACATAACTGTACTTGAATACTCGTGTTGTTTATCTTACAGGAGAATCCTGTGGAAATTGGCAAGGCTAATTAAATAAGGTTGACAGCATATAATACCTAATAGGAGATTATTAAGATGGCAAATCTAAGCTTATCCACCAATGAAAGAACTCCCTCAGCTTTTATTACTATAAACAAAAATAGAATGAAGCAGTACAATCTAGCGTCGAAAAGTTCCATAATTTATATGAAAGATAAAACAGAATTCGAGCTAGAGTTAGAAAATCCCTGGGATACTGAATGTTTAGTTAATATAGAGCTGAACGGTAAGTCTTTTAAATCTGGATTAGTTCTAAAAGCTAAAGAACATTTATTCCTAGATAGATTTTTAGAATCAAATAAGAAATTTATGTTTTCTACTTATACAGTAGAAGAACAACATGAACGACACGAAATAAAAAAGAACGGCAAAGTTTCTTTATCTTTTCATGAACCCTCAGTTAGATATCATTGGAATAAAGCTTTAAGTAGCACTACAATGACACAACTTCCTGAGTTTACCATATCGGATGATGTAACGTATGAGAACACTAAGGAAACGGGGACTATTGAGGAAGGATCCCCCTCTGATCAAAGTTTTATAGAAACCATTGAGTCATTTAATGCATTTCCTAATAATACTATAGAGTTCAAGATTCTTCCAGAGTTCAAGAAACAGATAACGAGTAAGGATATTAGAAACTATTGCTCAGACTGCGGTAGAAGATCTAAAAAGGGATTTAACTACTGTCCAACATGTGGAACCAAACTTTAAGAAAGTTGTTGCATTAGATTGGAAAAATGACGTAACTTATAACACTAATTAATAGGAGAATACTAATATGAGTAAAACATGGTATACGAGCAAAGCTGTATGGGGAGCTGTCTTTCTTGGAGTAGCAGGTGTCGCCGAAGCACTTGGCGTAGCTATTCCTGAAGTAGTTTTTACCCTCGCGGGAGCTCTCGGAATATACGGTGTTCGAGATGCTATCAAATAATAAGATAGATCTATAATATCGAAGCACAAAAGGGCTCTTATTAAGAGCCCTTTATGTAAAGTACTGTGACATAACTATTCTAGAAAAGATATCTTACTAAGTACATAGATACTAATGTTTATAAAACTAATTAATTAGGAGAATTTAAAAAATGGCAACATGGAAGAAAATCCTAACTGAAGCCAATATTGGGACTGATGTTAATGGAATAATAGGAATTGATACTGATATAGATTGCGCAGCAGATGAACACATTGACCAAATCAATGTAACTGATGGTGTTATCACATCCATGTCAAAACAAACACTATCGGCTGGTGATTTGGGTGCATGGACGGCAGTGGATTCACCTCAAGATGGTGAGTTCATGCAAATTGATGATGAGGCACAGAAAAACTTTAAGTCACTCACTCAAGCTGAGATGCAATCTGCATTGAATGTCGCAAATGGTGCGACTGCCAACATAGGTGACATTACAGGGGTAGAAGCAGGAACTGGTTTAAGTGGGGGTGGTTCTGGTGGTGACGTAACTCTAACATTAGAC
>CALBXV010000239.1 GCA_937890045.1 uncultured archaeon | reverse complement strand
GATTCAATGCCAAAGGGGTCAACTGTAATTGTTGATGATACTCATGGTATTGGCAAGTTAATGCAAGAAGAAATTAATTATGCTAAAAAACTTGGATTAAATATTCAATATGAAACTTCCCTAGTAGAATCCAAACAGAAATCTGATCCACTATGGAAAAAGATTCTTAACCCTTTTAAAGTTGCTAGTAAAAAAGTAGGACATCCACTACCAAGAGAAGATACTCAGGGAATCTGTGATGGAACATGTGGAATAGTAACTGGAAGATTAAAGAATGATGGATATAAATATGGCAAAGCTTATATAACTGTTAAGTCTCCTGTTGGAGATTGGACTATACAGCATGTAGTTGCTATTACTGAGATTGATGGTAAAAGATACATCATAAATCAACCTCAAAGTGAGTTTATGGGAGATGACTTTACTATTGATAATATATGGGAAGAAGCAACTGATATATCAGATTTTCATGGAAGAATTAAAAAACATGAAGATTTAGGTGTATTAAGAACTCTGGTTGATGCATTGGGGTATAGTTATGAAGATGTATTAGTTGGCAAACCTAATATTGTAGAAGGTGAATTTGGTAAAGAAGATGTCAATCTTGTATCTAATGTAAAAAAATATAAAGAGAATGGAATAGAGTGGGCTGAAGCTGATATAGGTGAAGGTGGTACTAAAATTAGATGGACAACTGGTGTTGGTGAAGATAAAGTTGAAGGTGGAAAATGGGGCTCACATGAAAGAGTTCAAGTTAAATTTCCAGAAGCACCTGCAATATTTACTGCTGAGAATTTTGTTCCTAGAATTATAGAAGTTAATGAACAATCTATAGCAAAGTCGTATGGAGTAAGTAATAAAAAAGCTAAAGCAAATGTAGAGAGTATTAATAAAGCTGCAATATCTGGTAATAAGGAACTTTCTACTCCTGATGTATTATCAGAGCCATCTCCTCAAGGAGAACTATTTTCTGCTGAGATTTTAGCCGAAGGTGAGATTCTTCAGCCATTCTTAAAAGATGAGAAGAAGCTTGCCGAGCTTCTTGAGAAGCGATTGGAAAGACATTTTGGCGAAGGGAAGCTTGGTATAATAGCTCATAAGTTTGCAGGCGTTATTAAGAGGGACGGAATAGAGTATGTTGGCAAAGCCATTGGCAATCTTGTAGCATGGTCAGAGGATAAGGCTAGAATAGATGATATTCCACATGAGTACTTCCATGTATATGCTGAGATATTTGCTGAAACGCCTTTAATGAAATATGCTTTTAAGAAGTTTACAGATTCTGGCTTAAGTGAGGCCGAGGCCGTTGAGCAACTTACAGAACTTGTTGGCAATTATTACGCAGGAAGGATACAAGAGAAAGGAGTTATTAATAATTTAAAGGCTTTCTTTAGGCAGATGTGGCTGTCAATTAAGAAAGCTTTCGGAAAGGCATCTCAGGAAGACTTGGCTGCTATTATTGGTGAGCGATTCTTTCAGGGATGGGTTCCGACAACAGCATTTCTTACTCCTACAAAGATACCACATTACAGTACTTTCAATAATACTAATGATGGGAATGATGATTCCGTAGATGATGATGGAAATCAAATTGAAATTGATGCTATTGAAGCTCTCAAAGAAAATGCTGATGCTTTCCTAGAAAGTATATTCTTAGATGTCTTTGCTATCTATATCCCCAAGTCAGAATATGCTAATGTAATTCAGTTGGCTAACGATAGTTATGACCAAGAGGAGTTTGACCTAGCTCTTAGAACACACATGGTAGACAACTTTGGAGATGAGATTGCTGAAGGAAGAGGAGTAACAAGAGCAAAAGTTAATTCAGAGAATGTTCTTCTTGTAGGACTTCCACCTAATGATGTGAAGGGTATACAAAAGAGAATGAGGAAATATGATTTATATAGTAGGCAGCTTTTTCAAAGGGTTAAAAGTAGTACACCTCTTGGTGCATACACTGTAGAAGAGGTTGACGCAGATGGAAAGAAAACGTACAAAACTGTTCTTTTAGACCAAATGGGTAGGGTCGTATATGATACATATTTTGTTCAAAAGAAAGGAAGAATAGATGGTGCTCCAGCAATAAGATTGCAAAGACAAAATAGTGTTGCTACTGGAACTACAAACCCAACAAGCTTTAGAGAAAGTTTTATGGAGAGGGATTTTAAGGAAGGCAAAATTGACCAGCGTTTTGGGTATATGCCAATGAAGAACATATATAAATATATAGTATCTGGCCCAAATGATGAGTGGAACTCCTTTTGGGTACAAGACCCATCAGCATTAAAATTATCTGAAAGTTGGGTATATAATATTAATAATCTCTTAGCAGGTAGTTTTGGACAGAATACAAAGGGTGATCTTGCTGTATTCTTTAGTACTAAGTCTGGTGATAATAAAATTAGTATTCTAGCCTTTGCTCAGAGGGCTTGGAAAGGCTCACAGCAGGCTAAGTATAAAGGAAAAACAGTAAACACTACTAAGATAAGAAGAACTTTTCTAGAAGAAGAGCTTAAGGCTCAGGTTGAGATGGGATGGATGTCAGAAAAACACATGGAAGATTTGATTTCCAATGCTGTTCTTCAAGCTGGGAAAAGAAAAGAAGGTTGGAAGAATCCTTATGCATTTGCTCAGGAACTTGCCAGACATATTGCTTGGCAATCCACAAAAGGGAACGACTACCTCGCCAGGCAGGCTGCCGATGGCGTGGCTGATACGGTCAACAGGTTAAGACTTGACTTTAGCGAGGGTACTGCTGTAGTAGGCTCAGGATCAAGAAAAGTAGTATGGGCAGATCATAAAGATATTGAGATAAAAGTAGAAGGCAGAGATGGGTTGGTTGATGTTGAGATTGAGAAACGTCCCGAAGTTGGAGAGGGATATAGTCAAGATGGTTTCATGTATGTTGCCGCTAGCAAGCTCAACCAGAGGGGTGAATTACTTGGTGTCAAGCCTGAGCATAGAGCAGTTTCAAAGACAGTTATTCGGAATCTTGAGGATGGGGGGAACAGCTATATTGCAATTAAGATGTTAGAGATGTCTGCTGATAATGGAACCATGTTTTTTAAGAAGGGTTCTGATATTCCATTTGCTAAACTAAAGGGAACAGGTAGAAAAGCTATTTTTATTATGCTTGATGAGACTGGTACTGAGATAGAGGGTTCAGAGTTTGACTCATTTGCTACTAGAAATGAGGTAAAAGATGTCTCTGGTAGGTATACACGAGACTTTACACATGGAGTAGATGGTATTCATGAGTTACCCGAAGATGCAACAAGGGTTTTAATCCAGCCGTATAAATCAAATACTACAGCTCCTCACCCAGTACTTGTTCATGATATGTTAATGACTAATGATCTCGCAAGTTTTCCTGAAGGCGTTGAATACTTAGATGCATTAGAAAAACATATTAAGGAAACAGGTAAAAGATATATGGATTTGTTAATGAATTTTAGGACTAATCCACAAGTTCTTAGAGACTATTTAAAGACAGAACTTGCTGATGGTCAAATGCCTACCGAATTAGATGCTTACTTAGACTTATTTGATGATGGCTGGGGAGTTATGTTACCTCAGGTATCCAATCAGTTATCTCATATGTTAGCAAATCAATTCTTAATTAATGGTCTTTTTAAGCTTAGAACTGACAAGATGAGAGGAACCAAAACATTTATTAAACCTAGAGGTCATCGTGAAGTAGAACCGATGAGTGTTCTTATTTCTTCTCAAAATTCTATGATGATAGAAAGGGTGGGAAGGGATTATAGAAAAGAGCAAGGTATAGGATTAGGAGAAGCAGTTCCTTGGGATGATCTTCACTCGAAGGTAAAGGTTCTAAATGAGTGGTTAGAAGAAAGAGAATATAATGTTTTAATTAGCAGGCAACCCGTTTCTGGCCCTACTGTTGTTGAGCCTAGAAGAGTTCAAGCATTCTACGAAGGCTTCCAAGGAGATACTATAAGACTGTCTGAATATGATGTCTTTGTATTGCTTGACGCAGATAATGATGGTGATATAACTTTTATAGAAGTCCCCGAAGATAAGGGGTTAATAGATGCTATGGGCAACTTATCTAAAACTGACTACTGGAAGAACAGAAGGAAAAGAAAGCCACTTACTATATATAAAAGAAGTACAAGGGAATCAAGTTTATCAAATGGAAAAGCTGTTGGTGACTATTATTCTAGAAATAATATGGCAGAAATTGCTACTGGTATGATAGTTAATGCAAAGGTTGTTATGGCTACAATGGCAGCTAAAGAATTAAGCCTTAGTGCAAATATACTTCCTAAGGGTGAACGAATTATTGCTCGTGACCCAAGGGATATAATTAGGATGGATTATATACCCCTTAGTGAAGACATGACAGAGCAGGAGTATAATACTATCATTGAGAATGGAGATAATGTTGTTACAAAAATAGAAGACAAAGATGGTAAGGTGGAATGGAGAGCTGTCCCATTTAAATATTTAAAAGATGTTGCTAAGCAAGGAAGAGATTTGATTCATGAAACTACTCTTGAGAATGAAATGGAAATCCTTTTATCTATGGCTACTGACAATCCAAAAGAACAGCTATTAGGTGAGTTTGAGATGGATTGGAATTTTCTTCCTTCTAGAATGTTTAAAACATTGTCTGGTCAACCCATGAGAAGTAAAGTACTAAGAGGATTAAGATTGGGGGTATCTAATACATTTAAGAACGCTGCAACAAGAAGGGGGGAACGTCAAACCAGACGGGGGATGAAGGGACTGACGATGGAAGATATATTTGAAGAGTCAGGTAAGTTGAGAACTTTATATTTTGATCTAGATGGAAATGTTAGACCAGCAAAAGAGGTTCAAAAACTACTAACAGAAGAATTTGATCTGAATACACCGCAGTTAAAGTTTTGGATGGGTCATCAATTAGGAAATATGTATCTACAATGGCAAGATATTCGAGTAAATAATCATGTCTCCGCAGTTGAACACATATTATCTTTACCCCAACTTTTAATGGACTTAAATCCACTCATAGAAAACGAAAGTGTTGCTGGCTCTCCGCTAAGGTATGAACGGTGGATGTATGATGATGCTCATATTAAAGCCGTTAAAGATTTAAATGCATTGGTTGAGAGTAAAATAAATACCTATATGAAATCAAAAGAAAAGGCAGTGGAAGTGGGAGAAGGAAGTTTATTGATGGAAGAGATGGCTGCCGAATTTGAGGAGCTGCTTGAAAGAGCTGGCACCTCAATGAAAAATGTAGAAGGAATAAAGTATGAATACAACACAGAGTTCCAAGAATTTATTGCAAAATGGCTGCCACGATGGAATGAACTAAGCCCTCGTGCGCAGGCATGGGCAACACTAAAGTTTTTATCAGGTACAGCAAAGAAAAATAAAAAAGGAAGGAAGACGAAAGTAGCATTTCGCCATAAATTATTACCTATACAGCTTATGTCACCTAAAATTGTTAAGTCATATGGTAGATTATTCCATAAACATTTAGTTGGGCCTATTAAAGAGAAGAAACATGTTAGGCCAAGCGATGCAGCATATGATTTTCAATTTAAACATTTTGAAAAGATAGCTGAAAGGGTGTGTGGATAATGGCTAAGGGTGATAGCTGCGCACCTGTAAGAGATGTTTGTGACTTTACTGAGACACAACGGGGGCAAGACTATCTGTTTGATGTGCAAATAGAAGTGGGTAAGCTTCTCGGTAATCCCAATACACCAGAGGCTTATGGGTATTCAAAAGCAAAGGGTACAAGAGTTTCTCCAAAAGAAGCTCATAAGGCACACAAGAGAATGCATAAGAAACTAGTTGATTTTCTTTTTGAGAATGGAGCTATTTCAAATGGAACTATTGGCCCAGAAGCAAAAGTTGATGGTATTATAGACTATCTACATGCTTACCTGGGGACAGCAAGAGAGGGAGAGTCTCTTTTAAGTAGCCCACAGAGCGTTATAAGTGCTGAAAGGCTCTTAGATAGGCTTATAGAACAAGATAGGAATGAAACTCGTGACATAGCCCCTGAGCAGGCGGGCTGGTGGAAAAGAATAGAGAAGGCTGTTATGCCTGCAATCTATAGTGCTATGAATTATGATAGATGGGGCTTGTATAATAGATTTGTTAAAAATGCTATATCACTAACTGAAAGAGTTAGAAGCACGAGAGCACCCTATACAGATAGGCTTATTAATGCTCATTCAGCATTTCAGAACTTTATGGAAGATGTTGTTGGACGTAGAATAGCACAAGGAGAATTGTCTTCGGATTGGGTTATGGGTGGTATTGTAGTTAAAACAAATGTTAAGGAAATGGGGGAAGTACTTTTCTTGGGTGATCTTCCTCAAGAACCGGGTAAGAATATTCAAAGTGAGATTATATTAAAGGACGGTACTGAGGGGACAGTAGACTACCATGTTATTAACAGAAACGAACTTAAACTTGCTCTTAACGCCAAGTATAGAGATGAGCTTGGAAGCAAAATTATGGATGGTACTGTTCGTAAGGTGCAATTTATAGACCCTGAAAAAGTTCCAGTAAAGGATGTTTCATTAAAAAGAGAATACGGAAAAGCAAACACAGGAGCAGAGGCTCATGGTATTATAGGCATTCTAAATGAATTAAGAATTAAGGAAAAGTTGGGTGAGAGTTCTGGTCGCGTACATAGTAAACAGGTTGGACAATATATATATAAATATGTAATGATAAAACAAGGAGAAAGAACTGGTGGGCCAGAAGTATATAATGCATATATAATTTCACATCAAAGAGCCGATAAGAAGGAATCTCCAGTATATTATTTTGATATTGGGTATAATAAAAAGATTGCTCCTAAGAAAGCAGCGGAGAGGGCAAACTTACACAAGGCATCAGAAGTATTTGAGAGTGGGTGGTACGAAGCCTCTGGTTGGGGAACACATGGTGAAATAATTAGTAGGTATTCTAAGTACGACAAGTCAACAAAAACAAGAGAACGTAGAAGTATTCAGTACTCAGTTGATAAACAGCCAATATTTTCAGACTTAAATCCTATGGAGCATCCTCCTCATAATTCTATTATGTCTGGTGTTGCACGTTCTGATCCATTAAATGCGGACATGAGAGACATGAATTTTTGGGATCATATCAATGAAAAAAGGTCTATACTTAAAGACTTTTTTGACGAGGTTGTGCAACCTCAGGCTAAAAGAAACTCTGTAAGGCTCCGAAATGTTATGCCAAAGTTTAAAGAAGTTATAGAGGCACTTGATTTTCAAGCAAAGATAGATATGGCAGAAAGGCTTGACGAGGGGAGGAATCCGAAGGAGGAGTATACAGAAGCAGAACTAAAACAACTTGATGCAGAAGCTTCTAAGGAATCATTAAAGACTTTCCTTGAGGTATACAATGCTGAGATTAGAGTATCTATAACAAAAAATGGTCTTATTAACTCTTCTAACATGTATACATATCCTAAGCAGGAAAATTACTTTCCTTGGATGTGGAGAGATTTTGTTATTATGGATATGTTAAAGGATGCTATAGACTCTATAGAATTAAGAAAAGAAAATACTCCTGATCTTACTGAAGAAGAAGAGACAGAATATGATGAGCAGATAGAAACTTTTCAGAGTTTAGTAGAATCTATAAAGATAAGAAGAAAAACTACTACCAATGAAATAGATAAAGGAACTGCTAGTAAAATAAATGTTGGTGCCAAATCAGCTATGTTAAAACACAGGAAAGCTTGGACTGATGTAAATAAAGTTAGAAGGGATGGTGATGTACTCAAGGAGTATATGAATCAAGTTCAATATTCCTTACTCAAAGAAGAATTAGTTGTTGATGCTTTAGAAACTATAGTAGAAATGAAAGAATTGGGGGAACAGGAGGGTAGTAACAAGAGAAATAAAGCTGCTGGTGTTGGTAGGAATTTTTATAGAGCACACGTTGATGGAATTATTAATAGGCTAAAGTATGCACTCAACGACCCTACGGCAGAGGCTGGGCTTCCATTGCCCGGTGGAAAAACTTGGAACTATGGATTTCAAAGGATGGCAGATTTTCTAAACAAAGAGGGCATGGAGGGAGTCAAGCATGATGCTCATTCTGTTGCGAAAGTTGTAACATTTCTCAGGGGCTTAACAACTTCTATATTCTTGGGTGCTGCTGGGGCATTAACAAATAGAACCCAGAGTATTAACCCCTTTGTAGTTCATGGGCATAGAACATGGATGGATGCTATGAATATACTTTCAAATCTAGACTCTAAAGCCAATCGAGAATGGAAAGCAATTATTCAGGCTGTCGGAACAGATGAATTAGTTCAAGCCTTCAACGATGCTGTTGGTACATCAGAAGAGACGGACTTAACGGATGCGGGATTTATTCAGATTCCTGTACCATTTATGGGGTTTCTCCCAACTAATAACTTTTTTCGTCTTATGAGAATGGTTAGGGCGAATAGAGAAGATTGGATTAAGAATGGTGGGATTCCAGAGCTAGACGCATATCTTAATAAGATAGAATTAAGAAGAATTAAGAGTTGGAGGGATATGAAGAAACTCCTAAAGGATAAAAATGTTCCAGCTTCAGTTAGAAGTAAAATAGTAGGAGTAAAGGGAAGAGCTTGGTATACAGGTGGAACATTAAAAGATATTGAGAAAGAACTTATTAAGGCACAATCTGGAAAATCAGCAAACTTATTAAAAAAGAGAGACCTTGAAGAGCTAAGAGAAGTATATCTTGATCTTCTATTAACTCCTGAGTCTGAAAATACTCAAGAAATACTTGAAGCAAAGTTTGTCAACTTAATGGGATATGTTACTGACAATAGATTGAAAATGATGGTTAGTTGGAAGTTGACATTCTGGTTTGGTGCTAAGGCTAAATATTTTACCTATACTGAGGGTGAAAAGTTTATGAGAAGACATGGCGTTATAATGGAGCTTCTCGCAGCTGATGATAGAGGAATACTCGGAGTTGATGACGGTGTAGATAAAATAACAATACAAGATAAAGACCCTATAACTGGAGAGGCTACCGAAAGAATTGTTGAAGTACAATCTAGATTTTTAACACCCAAAGCTAAGAGTATAGCTAGAAAGGCAGTAAGGCAAATGTTTTTTGGGATGACTAAAGTACACATGGGTGATGCTTTAGGTGGTGGTGGTGATGTTATATGGCAATATAAAGGATATGCAATTCAACAGATGTGGCATGACTATAGACTATCAAAAACCTTTTGGTCTGGTGGTGCGAATTTCTCAGATAATATGGGAAGAGTGAAAGATGAGATACAAAAAATGTATGCTGAGTCTAGAGAGGGGAGGACATTTGATCCTAATGATCCCAATGCAGACCTTGAAGCTAGAGCCTATGCTAGACTTCTAATGTCACGACATGCACTTTCTATTTTGAATACGATAATAGAATCACTCCCAATTATGAATGCTTTTGTTAGAAAAACACCTTCTTGGAATATATTTAAGGGAGCAGTCAGAGGAGGAGAAAATCCATACCTTGCTTTCACATATAGAATGGCACTTAGAACTGCTTTTTTAATGGCTCTAAGCGATGAAGACAAAGTGTTATGGGGTCTTGGTGATGGAATGAGTGGATTCCTAAGATTGTTTCTACCATTATGGGTTACATACTGGCCACAAACGCTTTACAGGATGGCAAAGAAACCATTTGGGTTTCCTATCTAGTGAATTAATATAGAACGACAGCGAGAGAGTAGTATAGAAAGGAGCAAACGTCTTACTACTCCCCCAAATGAGTATGCTATCGTTCTTTAAATAAAAGTTCTATTTTTTTTGAAAGCTGTTCTATCTGATATTGTATCTGTCTAATAATCTTAAGCATTTCATATAACTCACTCTTGATATCCATTATCTAGCTCCCAATCCAAATTGGATAAATATCTTAAAGAAATTTATCGTCAATATAAATTGGCTATATGGTACTACCATTAATCCAATTTTAACTGGCTTTAGTATTAATTCAAATTGGTGTTGCAAATATATATGATCAATAACAAAGTGTTGGTATCCTATCCACTTGTCACCTACCTCTTTATCTGCTCTTATCTCAATATCCCTATTTTCTAGCTTCAATCCAAGCCTCCTTTCCATAGTTTGCTATGCATATTGCATCAGCAGTGCATAGAGTTGGGGAATTGCCGCTGTCACCAACGACTTCTTTTGCTATCTGCTTTAACATTCTTTTCCTGTCACTATAAACCCTAGGTAAACCATCGTAAATGCTTTGCCATTTCTGAGGAGAGACTATTGTGATGTCTCTATTTGCGGTTAATCCAACCCATATACCATAATTCATACCAAACTTAAATGTACTTGCAACGCCTTGTCCCGGCATAGAGTGAGCATGCTCAAGAAATATGTGTATTGTTTTTTCTTTTATCTCGGCCTCACGAATAAGTTTATTCAATAAAGAGAAAACTTCTCTTATAGGTTTGTTCTTGGGATACCTATGTGAAGACCATGCCGCATTATGATTTAAAGCTATACCACCATCTTGTCCAGGGTCTATACCTATAAAAGCATGGTAGTAGGTTAACGCCCGAATAGCTTCCCCGCCTTTTGCTCTCTTTTCCATTTGTTTCCCGCCTTTGTTTTAGTGCCGTAGTATTCTCTAATAGCACACTTATAACATACTACAAAAGAAATACTACTAAACATGGAATGATACTTGTAATGCTCTTTTGATCTGCTAATATCACTTTTGCACATCCTGCATGTTGCCTGTTCCGTTTTTTCTATCCTTTCTATCTTGAGCATCTCTTCTTGCGTCTACAGAGTTTGAAAAGAATTTACATCCATCACCATTGAATCCTACAATGTAGTTTCCTACCCTGCCATATCTAGCCTTTGCAGTTATGATTTGACTCTCATATTCATCATATCCTTCTGAATCAAAATTGTGTCCATAAAATACAAACATAGCTGTTTCTGCTGTTTGCTCTATAACACCACTCTCGCTATAGTCGCTCATCCTAGGATAAGGGTCTATCCTTTTCTCGATCTCTCTATTTAGCTGGCTTACCAAGAATCCTGAGAACTCCCATTTCTTAGCTGCCCATTTATACTCCTGCATTATTTCTTCAATCTGGAATCTTCTATCTTTATTACCATTCCTGACTCTTATAAGCTGTATGTAATCATCTATGACCACATCTGGCCTCACCTTACTTATCTCTCTCATAGTATCATCTAAGTCTCTTATAGTGTCATATGTATAAATATTATGATACTTATGCTTAACATCTTGAACCATTTTTTCTATCTCTTCTTTACAGTCCTTATTGACTGACTTCTTTCTTAAGTCTTCATAGATTATTTTATTTGATTCCATAACAAATATCTTTTTCCACATTTCCTCGTTACTCATCTCTCTATTGAATATCATAACCTTAAGACCTTGCGATGCTAGACCAGCAAGAACATTTATCATTAGAGTTGTCTTGCCATGACCCGGCCTTCCACCCAATACCGTTATTTCCTTCTTAGTCATTCCACCTGCTGGTTTATCTAATGCCCAAAACCCAAAGGGTATAACATTACTTCCTGTCAGCATAGCATCAACAGCACTATCTATAAGGATTTCTGAGTCTACGCTTTGATTCGGTGCTAATTGAGATAGCTCATCAACAAGTCTACTATGAGAGTCTAATAGATTACTTGTCTGCTCATAATTCCCAAAACTGTGTTTAAATAACTTATATGAACTCTTGCCTATTTCCCTTTGAATGTGTTTTTCCCATATTATCTTAGCATATTGTTCTACATTGGCAACCGTAGGCACCACCTCAGCTAGTCCTGTTATCCAATATGAATCTACTTTATCGAACTGTTCCTTCATCTTTTCATGTACTGTTAGCGTATCTATTTTTTCATGACTCTTATACATATTATATAAGCATTCCCATAATCTCCTATTATCATTAAAATGGAAAGCATCTGATTGTCTGATCCAACTTGATACTTTTGATACAATGCTCTCGCCATCTAATAAGCAAGCTCCAAGAACTGCTTCTTCGGCCTCTTTACTTGAAGGATAAGCCTTCTCTTTATTGTCTTTCATAGTGACTCCTTTCACTAAAACAGGGAACTCTGCCCTGATGGTTGATAGTTACATATTGCTAACTCAGTCTTCTCCTTCTTATTATGTTGCATACCCGAATAAAGTACCTTGAGTGGAATAATATTATATCCGTGAAATAAACTTTTAACCTCATACCTATCGTCATAGGATACCATGAATTTACCATTTTCATTATCTATTTCCTTGCAAATCTCAGCCATATCTTCATGATCTTTCTTTGAAAATGAGTAGTGATAGTAATCTCCACGCTCACCTGCTATTACATATGGTGGGTCTAGATACCACATATCACCTTTTCTTGGTGGGTACTTCTTTACTAAGTCTCTAAAGTCCATGTGCTCCATTATAGTATCATCAAATTTTAACCGTGAATATTTAATATCATTTAGAAGTCTTGTATGCCAATCAGAGTCCTTACTCAAAGTTCCTACTGCACTCCTGTTGAAAGCACATCTTATAACATAGTAGTATTTAGCGGCTCGTTCAGGATCAGGGATATTTATGCCTTCCTTATCATTTATTTCTTTCTTCCATTTATTAAATAATTCTCTAGACTTAACCATCCAATATGCTTGTTCTTTAAAGGAATCATAATCTGTTCTTATACTTTCATATAGATTGATAATATCCCTGTCTACATCATTGACGACATTCCAATCAGCTTTCTTTTTTCTGAAGAACATGCTTAACCCACCAGCAAATACTTCTATATACCTAACATGGGGAGCAAGCATTGGAACTAGTGTTCTAGACAGTTCAAACTTACCCCCCATATATGGTATTACTACAGGGCAATCAAGCCACCGAGCATCAGCCATTATGCTTGTGCTACGTGCTGTGCCAGCTTAACTACCTTTGGATACAACTTATTCTCTAGCCTATGGGTTGCATATCTATCTCTTCTCATGTGATGAGTAGTGATAAAAGTGCAAGCATTGAGAATATCCCAATAGTTCTTGGGTTTATGAGCTGATAGGTATTGCACAAATGGCTCCATTGCATATGTTGGAAGAAGTTTGATAACCTCTGTCAAGTCACGCCTTCTGAACTTTGTGTCCTTAAGAGCGGGAAGTGATTCAACTAGAAACTCATTTGTTAGCCTAACGACATCTCCTATGATCTCTGGCATCTTATCTATGTTGGTATTCCATATTGAATGACGGTTTGTTGTCTTAGACAATACGAATCCAACTACCATGCCATTAGAACACACTACTCTGAAGGCACCGCTTATGGCTCGAATCTCTGTACTGCCGTCATAACTGTTTTCTATGATGACCTCAGGATTGACAACATCATTCTTACCAAGTTTAATCTTGGTCTTAGTGAAGCGATATTTCCATACGGAACGCCTTCCATCATTAAGAACGGCCACTTCTCTTAGAGTGCCACCATTCTCTTTTATTAAGGGATCAGCAACTGACATAAGCTCTTCATTGGTGACCAGTCTATATTCATCAGTCATACAACTTAGAACTTGACCAGTATCCTCTCTCACTATGAACTTATGCCCAGTACTAACTTCACGAAGATCAGTCTCACCTAAGTGAGTATCTTGAAGAACTGCTGGAACCTCTGCTACTGGAAATAGACTATCAGCTATTATTGCATTATTCATCTATATCCTCCTTTCTTTGTGGTTTTGGAATTGTACCTAGTCTCTTTTTCTCATTTCGCTTTATTGCATCGGAGTTATCGTTTGTATATTGAATAATCCGAGACAAGTAACGAAATCCTTTTTGTTCAGCATAATATGACCTTTCCAAATACTTATGTATCCCAACTCTTATAACATTCTCTGGAATATCTCTTATACCTCTCATAAAATAATACTCATTAGTCACAGAATCCTCTGAAGGCACATTATGTCTTATCTTTTTGGAAACCTCTGTAATTAATCTATTTAGTGTATTGCTTCTCTGTAACTTGAGTTCAGTTAAACGCTTCCTTGGATTATAATGAGTTTTACTCATGTTAAATCCACAACAAGCACAGATTAGATCAAATGTTCCATCATTTCTAGTCATGCTTCCTCCACTTCTGTATTTTCTGCCCAATGCTGCCTTCCAAACCAGTATAGGTCTGGAGTACCGTCTTCATTATAAAAGTAGTATGACTTGGGCATTGAAGTAACGTATACAATAACACTTCCTACTCCTTTCTTTAAAAGTATCCCTTCAGTCCCACTCGACAGTTTGAATGAAGTACCTTCTTTTAGGTCTTTTAGATACTTATTCTTCCCTGCCGTGTGGCGATGGCCCGAGTCTTTCTTCTTCTGCGGAGTCATAATTATCTACCTTGTTTTCTTTTTCTAGTTTCATGTTTTCTTGTATGCGTTTGAAATCATCTAATAGTACTAAGTATGGATTTTTCCATTCTGGGTCTAATGGTAATCGCATAGTTTTAATAACTGTCATTCCCCATACAATATGATGTATTTCTGTCTCAGTTAATTTAACTGTTGCTATTCCTTCTGTTTCCATTTCATTTCCTCCTTATGTATACACCGATTGTCTCGGCATACTTTATTGGAACATCATTCTGTGTATAGCTTACATACTTCTTACCAAGCTTTTCGTAGAGCTTCTTTCTATCTGAGTGTCGTCCACGAAGTACAATACTATATGTTTTTTTGTTTAGCTTCTTTCTCATAAACCAAACAAATGCTTTACTTGTCAGGTTATTCTTAAGCTTAAACACATATTCCTTTGATACTGATTTATTCATCTTCTCCTCCTTTAGTATTATACGGATCAGGAATTTCAAGTTCATACTCTTGTGAGTATTCTTTTGCCATCATAGCTAAGTATGTTGGCATGACATACTGAGAACGCACTAGAATTGCTTCTATTATGTGATCAGCCTTTTTAATTCTTTCTTTTAGCCGTTGTATGTATGGCATTGAACTGCTTTTTCTTTCTCTTTTATACATATAGGTAGGCTTTGACTGCCATGTTGTTTCATATGAATAACCGCATTTACATTTCTTTATCATTTTTCATCTCCTCTAGTTGCAGAAGATAGTTAGAAAGGTACACAATAGTGTCTAGAACCTCTTCTATGGCCTCTTTTAGCCAATCCCTACCATCTGCGATGGGAATGTCACTTCCATACTTTAACTGGCCTATATTAAGCCTTTCTTCTATTTTCTTCAGAACCTGTACATTTCTAGGAACATCCGTTTCTTCAGTATTTATGCGTCTATATATCTCTTCCGCAATATTCCTGACAGAGCTTTGCTTCTCAAGGTCTGTGTCAGGATGACGTGTTAAGAATGTTTGTATTGCCCCTTCTATATTATTTAAAAGGTCTTCAAGTAACATCTTTTGCACTATCTCCTTTGCCCCTATTTCTTCCTTTTTCATATTACTACTCCTTAGCTATTTCTACTAAATCGTCTAGTTTCTTCCAAATTAATAGTAAGAACCACAATATCCCAATGTCAATCAGTATAGCCATCTCTTGTCTCCTTGTTAAATAATTGAAGGGTGAAGTCACTCCGCGAGAGTACGGTATGAGGTGGGCTAAGACAAGAGAGAGTTAGAGTCTTCACCCTTCCCCCAAATTTAAATATTTGAGAGGGAATTAGCAACGTACTAACTCCCTCTCTTCCAACAACTGGACTAAAACGGTATTTTATCATCAGAAGCTACTTCAGCTTCAGATAACTTTTTACCATCCGTCCAAGGATGAATCTCAACGGCTTTGAAGGCTGTCTTTTCCTCACCGTTTTTATTCGTGTATTTACTCTCTGAGAGTTTTATAATAGCAGGCATACCGAGCACATCGCTCTCTTCTATCTCACCTAGAGATACGCTACCATTCTCCTCTCTCGGAAAGGATACACCGAGATTCTCAAATGCTTCCTTATATCTGCGGTTTCTCCATCCTTCGCCTTTGGCTGGGCTTGGTGTAAACCAAACGCCATCAGCATAGAATATTTTACCGCTCATGAAGGAAGCCGAGACTTCTACGGGATTGCCGCTTCCATCTCTGACCTCTTGGAATGTCCCGCCTGATTTAACCTGCTGTGGGACAGAAGTATCTTTGACTTCATCTGAGATTTTAAACCTCATATTGAAGACAGTACTTCCGCTATCAAATGCTCTCGTTATGAGAGACACTAGATTAGCAGGATACATCCCAGGCATTATAGGAGTTCCAGAATCTGTCTCCTCATCGAAGACAGTAGTTGGGTCTTTCATTTACCATACCTCCGTATTTACTTTGTTTGTGTTTTAGTGGTACAATGCTTCTCAACGAGTGCATTGAATCCATCTTTGATTGCTAACTGAGATTTGCTGTATTCAGAGCCATTTTGACCTTTGAAATACAACTGAGGACTTACCCAAGCTCCATCCTTGGCCTTAACCCAAACTGCCGTATTACGGCCTCTTGTGCTAATTAAGCCTTCATCTTGCATCTTCTGAAAAGAAGTTCTAGTCATTATGCCTTGATTTACTAGTTCCTCAGCTTCTGCATGAGTTAGTTTACCCATCTGACACCTCCTTTTGGTGTTTTTGATTGTACTCTATTTCCTCACCTGCTAGTTCAGCATTAATGA
The DNA here is from genome assembly GCA_937890045.1 of uncultured archaeon. The sequence continues at coordinate 15,996 of CALBXV010000239.1, read as the reverse complement.
GAAGTTCCTCACCATCTCCATGTTCCAACGTCCAACTATGATAGCTTGGATTTATTGTCAACTGAAGACCGTCTTTTGTCGAATATACAAATATGGCTTTCCCATTCAGGAGTTTAGTACCGTGATACCTACACCATTTGAATTGGACACCATCATTTGTACCAATAGTATAGTAATAACCTGGAGTCAATAGACTCTCGTCATAACTAGAACTATTTTTATTGAGGCTATTCATTTGCCCACCTCTTTAGTTTAGCTATTGATGCATCGTAGTTGCCCTTATGAACCTCACCATTCTTTATCTTGTTTTGAACGGTATTCACAAGTGCATCGTCTTCATCATCACGATAGTCAACAGCTGCTTTAGCCATCTTTACCATATCATCAATTTGCTTCTTGGTTAAAGGCTCTAGCACGGGAAGGTCTTCCCCTGCATATATGTATAAGCCTAATCCATGAAGTGCAATTGCTTTTGCAAGACATCTTTGTATTGATGTATTGACTTGAAAGGCATTTGGCTCTTCAATAGGTTTATTGCGATTATCAAGTACTGGATGTACCTGTGTCCTTGCAATACCACCAGACCATACAGTTACTTTAACAAAGCAACCTGCACCTGTCCTCATGTATGGAGCAATTACTTCTCCATTTCCATGACGATATTCATGAACTTCCCAAGTGGCCTGTGGGTCTACTCTTAGTAATTCTCTTACTGCCCAAGCCCAACTGAGATAGGTAAACTGTCCTTTCTTCTCCGTATGTTTCTCAACATTCGTAGAGTCAAGGATTGAGAATATGTCAGCAATCTCCATGATTACCTCCTTTGTGTTTGTTTTGTTTTTACAACACCGGGACACGAACCACCTTTAAGGCGATGGTATCCACAATAGTTGCATTCCCATTCTTGTACAGGAATATTTTCTCCTCCTACTGGTATGTCTTCACCATTAGGACTTATATTTATGTATTCATTTAGATTAACCCAATACTCTAAAGCATTATCCATCCAAAATGTAGGTATCTCTATTACCTTCATTGAGCTATCATCTTTCTTATACCATACGAGATACATATAAATATTCTCAGGTTCGACTTCAAAATAGTTAGCTGCACCTAATGCATATGTACCTAACTGCAACTCATAGTTGACTGATGGATTCCTGTCTCTGTTCTTTATTCGTCCAAATTGTTTTGTCCACTTATATGATGCAATAGTCTTTATATCTATTACCTCTAACCTGTTCTCTCTCTTCCATACAATATCAGCATGACCAATGACACTTATATCATCCAAGACCATTTCCATCTCTGACCATACTTCTCCCTTTTCTTCTTCAGAAGTATTTTTATGTGTCCAATGGTTTAGTGCAAGTTCAAAATCTTTATGAACTATTGTTCCTAATCTTAATAGCCTGAGAACACGACCATCTGGTTGTGCTTCAGGTACTCCATTTGCACGTAGTATTTGCTTCTTGAAACACTGCCCTGCTGATGAGGCAGAGAAATAACCTTCATAGTCTTGGTATTTCTCACGGTGTAGTTCGTTTTTTGATTTGAGGTAATCAGTGTATATATTCTCTATTACCTGTGACATATTATTGTCCATTTGTATTCTCCCTCTTTGTTGAAATTTACGAAATCATGGAGGAAATATAAAGGTATTATAGAGGGGAAACGTGTTAATCCGAGGTAATCCCGCTTTAGGTAGGACGTAGGAGTGCTTCCCCTCTATAAGTTTTATGGATGGCTAGCCCCTCACTCCGCAAACAGAGTGTTAACCGTGTGTGTTTATAGTCTAATACTTAACAGGGCTCGCGAATTATTACGGCAACAACCTGTTAGAGGTATTCAGCATTTTCTACCAATCTTAAATTGGCTCATCGGTGACCATCCATATAGAAGGGCATAGCATTACTAGGTGACGAGCCGAACTGGTCTTTCCCCAGATAGGGGTTAGGCGAGTTGTAACACTATGCCCATTTCTTTAAGGGGACTACTGAATTACGAGAGTTCCAACCTCGTTAGAGGTGAACCGTATCGTGCATCGTATCTCAACAGCTATGCTGTTATCGTCCCCTTATATATTATCAGTATCTCAGTAGGTGTAAGATTATTACTAACCGTTCCATGTTTGCCTTATTGGGCAACAATCTGAGGTTATACTGATATAAGCAGTTATCAGAGCGAGGTTTTATCTGATTTTCATGTCATGACTCGCTAACTACTTAATTTTATGAGAGTGGGTAACAGGCCATATTCCTCGTCACGGAACTCGCACATTTACCGTTCTGTTTCTTTTTTTAATCATAGGGTAACCATACACTACGATTAGACGAAATCGCCTCACTCTCATAATAAATTAGATGGGACTTGGCAAGGCGTTTCGAGACTCATAACTTGCGGTAGCGAATCTCGGTCTAGTCGCAGATGTGTGGATTTGGTTAGCCTGCAGGGCACCTATTCCATCTAGCCATCTTCCAAGCCCCCTCGTATTAATATCTTGCCAATCTCCACATATGATTGGGCTTTCCATATTTTCCTGCTTTCATAACAGAATTAACTTTAATCAATCTATCATTATTGGTAAGGTCAGTCATAGCTCTTCTCACGCTGGTGATAGGCCACTCCTTTCCCTGTAATATGCGAATCTCCTCTTGTACCTCAAAGGGAGTAAAGCTTCTGTATGGGTAATGCTCAAAGAACCTGAGTATAACTTCTTCCTGTGACCTTGCTTGTTCCCAACTCTTTTTGAGTGACTCACCCATTTCTTTATTTGTATTGTAATAAGCCATTTTAAAATCCCCTCCTTTTTCCTTTTAAATCCATACGGCCACCTTGTGGCTTCTTCTTTTTATATATATCTGAAGGAGTTGATTCTGCTCTAAGTCTACCAGAAGCATTTTGAAACCACCACCATCCATTACCGTGTTCTGCTTTGAACTCTGCTATCTCTTTTACACTCTGTGGGTCTTCTGGATAGCCTTCACGTAGTTTCCAATTCTTTATATATGGCTCAGTCATAAAGTCCTCCTTTTATGTTAAAAAACAATGATGATTTTTCAGTTATATGGTATTCATCATCTAGGCTAAATATATAGTAATTTCTTTGTAGAGCATTCCTATTTATTTTTCCCATTCTTTTATGTCCTTTTGGTATAAATAGAAATGGTTGCTCATGTATGTCAAGCCTAGGCAATGCAGATGAAACCTTCTTATTATTCTTATGAACACTATACTTAGGAATCGAAGTTATTGTCTTGTAGTGGGTTGTGTCACCATTTGATACTGTATCTACATCCTCGTGATAATGGGTATTCTCAAAGAGAATTAGAACAATTGGTGTACCTGGGAGTAAGACCATATGATAATCTAGGTCTTTATCCTCTCCTTCGTCTTTCCGTTTTATGACGTGTACTACTGGTGCTAGTTTGTGAAGACCTGACGATTCCATTTTTACTATTTCTACCATTTTCCTTCTCCTTTATTTGTTTCCGTATTCGTTCAAGACACTGACATGGATTTTTATTACACCCCTCACACATTATTTACCCTCCCTCATTGCACTCCAATCTGGTTCGGGTATATCAAGCTCTTTGCCACAATCATTGCAAGTAAGGCTTCTGGGTGTATGTGTACCAAGCTCTTCTTCTTGATATGTAGTATGATCATGTTCACAATGTGCTTGATGGTAATTCTGTCCCGGGTATTCTTCCATTAATGCGTCATAATAAGATTCTTGATCTCTAGTTTTTTTGTCTATAGGCATTCCATTTTCATCCATATAGCCCTTTTTCTTTAGTTCTTCACATATTAAGAATCTGGCCATGCCTGAAATAGACCTGTCATTTGCTTTAGCTGCCTTACGAAGAGCCTTGTATACTTTCTCTGATACAACAACTCCCATACGTGCCTGATTTTTACCATATCTGTTCTTGTTAGTCATGTTATCTCCCTTCCCAGCTACCATCGTCTGGGTTATTATCTACTAGTGATTCTAACTCCTCGTTCTTAGCCATCCATCTATCATACTCGCCTTTATACTTATGAGGAGTAACAGCCAATGTTTTCATATGCTTAGCTATTTGTTCCCATGTATATTCATGTTTTTCCATATCACGCATTAACCAATTAGCAAAGAATGCAAAGTCATCCGATTCGTACCATCCTATTGGTCGTCCAACATATCTGCCCATGTCTTCCTCCTTATTATTGATTCTGATCCATTTGTCATATTCCTTAGAAGCCTTCTCCCAAGCATATATTAGTCCCTTTGAAGAAAAGAAATGTGATGCTTCCGATATTGGATGCTCACTATATCTGAATATTGCGTCTAGTTGGCTGAATACTCCCATTATTTTTTCCTCCTTGTCTCTCCACCACCATACATCTTACGGTATAATAGTGTCATACTTTCCTTATGAGAGAGTCCACGTTCACTTGCTTGGAGTATTACTGTCTGACCACTTTTGTTCGTAAGAGTTATAGGTACTCCATAATTCTTATGTCTGGTTCCAGGTTTATATGGTGTGGCTCTACCACCTCTACGAGCTGAATATCCTGCCTTGTGCTTCTTATCCTTAGGCATTAAGCGTATTCTACCATGAGGTATATTTATGATAGCGGAACCATTTGCTTCACCCACACTTATGATCTTGTCCTTGGGTAGGTCTTTGATTTTTATATTCATGACTTAAAAGCTCTTTTATGTTGTGCTTCTTTACGTTGCTTGTCACGTTTTGCTTTGCGTTTGATTTGAGCTGATGTCCTACCATGCTTACCCAGGTATGCATCTTTCTCTTGCCTATCCTGCTTTCTTCTCTTTGCTGCTTTGTTTGGCATGATTATTCTCCTTTATTAGGGTTATACCAATTGCTTCCACATCCACTACAGTAATCATTAGGTTTTCTTGAACGTATTGCTTTTGCTATTCTTTTTATCCAACGCTTCAATCTTGATTCTTCGTTCCAAAATTCATCTGCTGAGAATGTTTCTATTCTACTTGGGGCAAACGGAGTATGTGATGAGAGGTATATCTTCTCATCCTCAGTCAGTTTAGTGCCACCAATAAACTTTTCCTTGAGGTGTTGGTTATATTCCTCTCTTGCCATCTCACATATGGTATCAAACTCGGTACCTTCCAATTTATTACTATTTATGTTGAAATGCTCGATTATGTGATCAACAATTATATGATCATAAGTTGTTGGCGAATGAAGCTTAGTATGTAGTTCACTGTGTAACATTGTTATTCTCCCTAGTTAATCTGGTAAATAGCCTGCGAAACCCATACCTGGCTCATCATAAAACCAAGTAATATCTAATTTTGGATAGTTCTGTGCAATATAATCGTATATGCCTGAGGGTGGCCCCCAAGCTGTCACAAAGTTCATACATATTGAATCATCATCATCTGTATGATCTTCTGCTTCTACGTCCCACTTAACACCCCAATTATCTATGCTCCAATCGTACCAATTAGGAGTATCTCGTGGTGCTACTGTGTCCTCAAGCTCTTTTGGTCTTGGTATTAAATTATTAAACTGGAAGATATTATTCTTAAAGGCATCTTTTCGGAACGATTTGATGTCTTCAGGCTCTCCGTATATCTCTACTCTGTTTTCACACCAATTAGGCATTATGATTCCCCCTATCTGATTCATTGACTATTCTACGCACTTCCTTCTCATCTTCAGACATCTTCAGATGAGGATATATCTTCTCAAGAGCTTCCCGCGAGGTAGGGTCATTGAGTGTATCTGGTAATCCGCATTCCCTCAAAAGTTCTTTATGACGTATTATGTCCTGCTTGGTGAGTATTTCACCATCAAGTCCTCTTCTTTTCATCTTCCCACCTCTCAACTCTATATTGAAGTATTACATCGGACAAATGTCTCAAATCTTGCTCTGTTAGCATAATATGATCAAGGTCTTGATTCCAAAACACATAATAGACAATATTACCATTGTCTAGTACTGTATGGCTTGCTTCTGGTGATGTCCATCCATACCAACTGTTATTTTTTTGTGCCATTTTATCTGTATCAATATCCTTCATCTTATTCTTTGGAATCTTCATTATACATCTCCTCGGCCTCTTTCTCGGCCTTTCTATACCATATTGCTATCAACTGCACCTTAGACATATTTTCAGCAATTTTTAGTATTTTGTTTGAATGCCATATTGAGTCGTCAAATGTTTTACAGAACCACTCAACCAGTTCATATTTATACTTAAATGGACATCTTATGTCCTTATGAACTCGTTTTCTGATGGTATCAATTTCTGAGCTATAAATAATAGTATGGAGACTCACGCTGAAGCCATCCTATCTGTTGTTTCAGCTTGATGCTTGGAATAGTATTCAGGACTGAAGAATCCATAGGGATCAATGTGGTTCTCTATCTGCATCATGAGAGAATTATATGAAAGAAGATCAAGCCTATGTTTAGCTGGGAATGCGAACAAAATGGTATCAAAGAGTCTTTCATCCCTTGTGTGAATATGTATTCCACCACTTGATATGACATAGACTCGTTTGGACAATGTAAGGGATATTTCTGACCTGAGCCTTGGTGATGCCTTAAACCAAAAGGCTATTGAGTATATATCTTTGACCATTTCACCATTGATGACGGTCTTTCCAAATAACAGATGCAAGCCCATATTATTCTTTACAATCTTCATTATATTCCCCTTTTGTTATGATTGTTGTCAACTTCATCTAACCACTCAGCATTGGTACAAGTATGCTCTATTGACTCATCATCAGCACATACTTCGCAATAGTCTTCTTCCTCAGGCTTGATTACCTCATTATCACTAAACATATATCCACTCATTAGAAACTCTCTCTCTTGTGGAGTGAGGTATGAGAAAGCATCTTGTATACATTTACCATTCCTGTACTCGAACAAGTCCTTTCCATCTACAGTAACCGACACACTATCACCTGTATTGATGCAAAGACCAGTAAAAGTGTATGTATGCTTTGGACTGCAATCTTCTGTATATGAACAGTAATGATCAGCATATGTCATGTTAGTCTCTCCTTGGATCATGATTGTTATCTATGTAAGTGGGTGCCTCTTCATCTAACCACTCAGCATAACCTTCCCAATTATGCATTGATAGTTCTTCAGGCTGAACCTCTTCAGCAAATGTATCATGGATATGTTTAATTGGCTCAATTGGTGGTGTATTCACCTTCATATCATTTCTTATTTCATCATTTGCCAACTGGTCGTGCCATGCTTGCAATAAGTCTTCTTTAGAATATATTTTGTTATTTATCTGCACGTTATCACCCTCGTTCAGGTGTTTGATATGATCGTTGATAGTCTCTTCTGTTTCACGGAATGCACCGACTAAGTCTTCCTTGAGAAATACTATACCATCTATATCTACATAATCACCATTGCTGGTATTATTGGAAGGATCAATGATCTTGTCATGCTTGTAATCATCGTATAGGTCTTTGAATGCAAACCCATAGAAGAATCCCATTGTCAATGATAGGCTAAATAGTGCTAGTTCGTACATAATGTTATTCCTTATTATGATTAGTTGATGTTTATGCCCATGTTATATGAAAGATAGGTAATAAAAGGGAGAACACATGATGCTACCACTGTTGTGATAACACCACATGTACGCCTTGTTGCTACAAATTAAAGTATATTGTATTAGTGGGAAGTGGAAGTCTTACGACTTCCAATCCACCTTGAGTTTACCGTGAGCGACTGCGGCTTTGCTCATCTGGTCGAACTTGGCTTTCGTGCAAGTCCGTACCGCGTCACTGTTAGGGAACCGATACGCGATGTGACCTTTGAACTGGCCCTCTGTCACCACACCATACTCAACATAGACGGGTGCGTTAACACCGTTGAAATCAATTAGAATTTCCATTTCAATCTCCTTTTTAACGTAATTACTGAATTGCAATTACTCATTAGGGGTATAGGGGTTGAGTTTATGGTCGCACATCAAAATGCTACAATTTTTTTTAGGAAACCACCTGGGCCAAGTTGTATATTCTGACCAAACAAGGAGACTTGACCATGAGTGACAATGGATACATTACAACCAAGGACTTAAGCAAAGGGGGTGGTTTGACGGGTGTAGCTAGTAGAGAGAAAGAAGAAGCTCTTGCGGCACAAGAACAAGAAATACGGGAACAAGTGCAAGATGAGCTTGTTCATGAACTAGAAAAAAGAAAGAAAGAAGAAGCAAGAAAGAAAGAAATAGGTTCTAATAAAGAGTAATATAAGATATATATATATATATACATTAAGCTGTTACATGGCATCACTAATGAAATCACTAGCTCTTCTACCCCTAGAAAAGCAAATCGAAGTACTTGAAAACCTGTCTGGTGTATCAAGAGATTTATTCCCAATAAACGATATTCCCATTGAAGTCAATGGAACCATCTATACAATTCCTGTGCAAGTAATGGAACTTATTGAGGGTTTACACGACCAACTAATAGAACTAGAGAAGGAAACTGGAAAGCTCATAAGTGGATTACGGAAAGATCAAGAATATTAGATACTACGTCTATGACGATCTAGACGAGTTTCATATTGATCATCCCGAAAAATCCCCTTTAGAAGACTGGAGAGTTGGGAAAGAAGGGGACTGGGTATGGAGTGATGACAAAAGAATTATCCAACTTCTCAAAGTATCTCACAGTATCAATCATCCCCACGATAGGAAAAACTACAAACAAGCTAATGGATGGCTTCGCACGGTTGTTGGGACATTCCTCAATAAGCCAAGTACATTCATGGACACAGACTTTAGTGGACACCCAAATAGATATACATTCAGCAAGAAGATTAAACACCCCAGTAAGCGAGTCAGAGAAAGAACTAAATGCACTCCTAAAGAACACGAGTTCTCTATCAATGTGGCAGTCGGTATGGGTGCCGTGGGTGCTTATATGGAGGCTTTCAAAGAAGAAGATACATCGAAAGCTCAAAAGAAAGCTGCCGTACTTTTAAAACAGGAGAGAATTATGAAAGAAGTTGAGAAGAGTGTAATGGATATAGCCAAAGAACTCGGCATAGACCATGAATACATATTGTCTAATCTTAAGAGCCTAGCAGAGACATCTGTTGATCCCAATATCAGTCTTCAGTCTCTCAAGGAACTAGGCAAAGCAATAGGAACGCTTGGGGGTGGAGTAAAGAAAGTAGAGACTGGAGTACTTGGGCTATTTCAAGGCTTTACACCAGACCAACTAGAGACAGCCTCTAGAAAGGAAATACCAGCAAAAGCAACTGAGGTAGAGTAATGGTTTGTCCTCATTGTTCTTCACTATATGTAATCAAAGAGGGGATAAAGAAGACACGAAAAGCAATCAAGCAAAAATACATGTGCCACAGCTGTGGTAGATGGTTTTCAGTCCCACTAGAATCAAGAGTTAAAGATTACGCAAGCAATGAGATAAAAGCTGGTGAGGTTTTTCATCATCAGACCGAAGAAGTCTGTAGGGTTCACTGCTTAACAGATATACATGTTGGTGCAAAGGAATTTGATCTTGATAAGTTTAAAGAAGCTGTAAATACTATAGCATCTGATCCTCAGGCAGTCTGGTTTGGGAATGGAGATATGATAGAGCTTATTCCACCTGGGTACAAGGCTATATCCACTAGAGGACAGACAGTCCCACCAGAAGAACAATACCTTTCATTTTTGCAGTTAGTAGCTCCAATTAGAGACAAATGTCTTTTCATTCGTGGAGGGAACCATGATTTCCTTAGAAGCTATCTTATCTTAGACTTTGACGTATGCAAGGTTATTGCGGCAGAATTAGGTGTTCCATATTATAAATATCCTGGGTATTCTAGAATAAAGATTAAGACAAAGAAGAAGGAGATTGCTTGGAACATTGTTAGTGGACACGGAAAGAGTGGTGCAAAGAATGGCGACTTGGAGCTGGATAGACTCGCTGCGGTATATAGTGAAGGTGATGTATTTATACTTGGTCATAACCATCAGCTATATGCTAAACCTGTTGATTCGCTTCGTATTGATGGTGATAAAGAAGTTCTTCACCGTCGCTGGTATGTGAGAGGTGGCGGCTTTCTGATGTATGCTGATTATGCAAGATACTCTCTATATCCAATTGTGAGGACAGGATGGGTAACTATAGAGCTATCTCAAGATGGGATAAAATGCTGGGAGAACTGATGGAGATTGAAGATACAAAATGGAGAAAAATCCCTTTTAAGATAGAGTTGAATTTAGATGAAGGTATCCGTAAGCTTAAAGAAATGAAATCTCAAATTCCTCAGCCCCCGATGGGCTTGTCATCAAGAGAGAATTGCATTCTTGAGGAATTATTGGCAATCATAGAAGGACTTGAGGTTCCACTAAGGATGAATTATGAGGAAGCAGCCTAAACATCCAAATGGCAAGTCAATTACGAAGAACGATTTAGTTCGGGCTATGACTGAGATTATACTAAAGCATAGAACTTTAGAACAGAGATTTGTGGAGCTAGATGGACTCTTTGCTGAATACCTAGAGTTTAATAACAATAGAAAGAAATTTGAGAAGTTTTTAGATGGCAAATATAAATCAAAAAAACGTAGACGAGGCACAAAGAGCATTAAGACTAGCAAAGAGTGATCTGATTTCTTTTGGAAAGCTCTTTCTCTCTGATGATTTCCTTAGAAGCGAAACCCCACCGTTTCACTATGAGGTTGCTGATGCTATAGACGATGAAGAAGTAAAGCAACTAGCTATAATTCTACCTAGGGGACATGGCAAGACTGTTTTGACAAAAGCGTCTATATTAAAGGATTTTGTCTTTGCTGATGATATGCATTTTTATGCATGGGTTTCTGCTACTCAGAAATTGAGTGTAGGTAATATGGATTACATTAAATATCATTTAGAGTTTAATGATAAGTTCAAATATTACTTTGGTGATCTTAAAGGAAGAAAATGGACAGAGGAGGATATAGAACTAAAAAATGGATGCAAACTTATCTCGAAATCCAATGTCGCGGGTATCAGGGGAGGTGCAAAGCTCCACAAACGGTACGATCTCATATGTCTTGACGACTTCGAGCACGAAGCCAATACGATCACGGTTGATGCGAGAGCTAAAAATGCTAACCTTGTTACTGCTGTGGTTTATCCCGCTCTTGAGCCTCATACTGGTAGGTTACGTGTTAATGGGACTCCTGTTCATTATGATTCATTTATCAACAATCTCATCATTAACTATAAGAGGTCTCAAAAGGCTCGTGAAAAGTTTAGCTGGAGAGTAATAACTCATAAGGCTATTCTACCTGACAATTCAGTTCTATGGCCCAGTTTCTTTTCTAGTAGTAAGCTAAAAGAGAAAAAGAAGTTTTATCAGGATTCTGGGCAGGCATCAAAGTACTATCAAGAGTACATGATGGAGGTTCAGTCAGAGGAAGATTCTGTATGGAGTAGAAAATATATTAAGAGATGGGAGGGGTATTTTGAAAGGGGAGAAGATGAGGGGATTAACTATATCGTTCAAGATGGAGAAAAGAAACCTATAAATACGTTTATCGGTTGTGATCCTGCTACTGATATTGATACTAAAGAATCTGATTTCAGCGTCATTATGGTTGTGGGTGTGGACACAGATAATAATCTATTCGTATTTGAGTATGAACGCCATAGAAGTATTCCTACGATTGGCTCAAAATCTTTAACGGGTGAAACTTTAGGAAAGAAAGGTGTTGTAGACTATATAATGGAACTATATGATAAGTATCGTTGTACAAGTGCAACCGTAGAAGACGTGGCAATGAACCGCTCCATATTTCAAGCATTGAATGATGAGAGAAGAAGACAGAATAGATTTGATGTTGCAGTTATACCTGAAAAACCTGGGGGAACACAGAAGAGAAATAGGATTTATAGTGGTCTAAGCGGTAGATTTGCTACTGGAACAGTACACTTACGAGAGAATATGTTTGATTTGGAGAACGAAATCATTACTTTTGGGCCAAGAATGGCACATGATGATACCATTGAGAGTCTTTATTATGCAAATGTGCACGCATTTCCCCCCACTTACAAACTTGAGAAAGGAAAAAGCAAGTCTAAGTGGTATAAGCCTAAAAGAAAGGCAAAAAGCTGGATAGTAGCCTAATGGCTTGGAAATTCAGGAAAGTAAGACTTAGTAGAAAAAAGAGAGGCTATGCAAGAAAGAAAAGAGTTAATCTTTGGAAGTTGACAAGCAGAAGAGGAAGAAAGCGTAGACGTGCCTAGGTTTAGCAAAAGATCAAGATCACGGCTAGGTACTTGTCATCCAAGCTTACAGAAGATATTTCATGAGGTGATAAAGCATTTTGACTGCACAATTCTTGAAGGAGCCAGAAGCAAAGAGAAACAAGACGAAGCTTTCATGAAGGGAAATAGTAAAGTCAAATGGCCTAAGGGAAAACATAACAAAGTCCCTAGTGTGGCCGTTGATGCTATTCCTTATCCAATAGATTGGGGGGACAGAGAAAGAATGAGTTACTTCGCAGGATATGTACAGGGAATATCAATTCAGATGGAGATTCCTCTCCGTTGGGGTGGAGACTGGGATCAGGACACCGAACTTAAAGATAATAGGTTCGATGATTTAGTTCACTTTGAGCTTACAGAGTAATGGCAAGAAGAAACCAAAAGAAAAAAGCACAAATCAATAAACAGCTCTGGGATAGAGCAAATAGTATCTATAGAATCAAATGGCAGACCGTAAGCCAGAAAGGCTATGATTTCTATTTGAATGAACAACTATCTACTGAGGAGAAGCAGGTTTTAGAAGAATCTGGTATGCCTTCTTTCATTATCAATAGGGTTACACCTGTAATAGAGATTATGAAGTATTTCATTACGGCTAACAATCCTAGATGGAAAGCCGTTGGTTCTGAAGGATCAGACGCAGATGTTGCACAGGTACATTCAGACGTAGCTGATTATTGTTGGAATCTTAGTAATGGCAAATCTGTGTACTCACAGGTTGTCCTTGATAGCCTTGCGAAGGGAATGGGCTATTTCTTTATTGATGTAGACAAAGATGCTGATAGGGGAATGGGAGAAGTGGTATTTAAGAGGATAGACCCTTATGATGTCTATGTTGATCCCATGAGCCGTGATTTTCTCTTTAGAGATGCTTCATTTATCATGGTAAGAAAGAATTTATCTAAAACACAACTAAAGGTGTTGTTTCCTCAATTTAAAGCAAAAATCACTAAAGCTACGGGCCAGAGCCAAATTGTAAATTATAGTCAGACAGATTTTGGGGATACGGATTCAGTAAGGATTGAAGATGTATCAGATACCATTGATCCGACCACTTCTGATATGGATGAGATAGTTCCCTTCTTTGAGTGCTATAAGAAGATCAAAGTTCCTCTATACAATCTTACTATAAAGATTCCACCTACACCAGAAGAACTGCAACGTATTGAGCAAATGGTACAAGTAGGAATAAAGGAATATGAGCAAGAAGCCGAAGTCCAGATAAAGGAACAAGCAAAATCTATGAAAGCTGCGGTTGAAGCAGGAGAGATGATTGAGGAAAGAGCTGGGCTGGAGATGGAAAAATTACAGAGGCAAATAGAGGGAAATCTAGAGCAGCAAAAACAAATGCTTATGGCGAGAGCACAGGAAGAGGTATCCAAGGTTGAAACTCAGATAGTTTCTGAGAAAGAATATAAAATTCTTAAAGAGAATGCTACCTTTGCTCAGAATATTGTAGATGAGGTAAAGTTCTTTCAATCTAGGATAAAAGTTACATGTAGTCTTGGAGAGGATACTTTTTTATACGATTACATTCTTCCATACGAGCATTACCCAATTATTCCTATTCCCTATACATATACAGGAACTCCATATCCCATGTCTGCTGTAGTTCCTCTTATTGGAAAACAACAGGAGATAAATAAAGCTCATCAGATAATGATTCATAATGCAAACCTTGCTTCCAATCTAAGGTGGATATATGAAGAGGGTTCTGTTCCTGAGGATGAATGGGAGCAATACTCCTCATCTGCTGGAGCCTTGCTTAAGTATCGTCAGGGTTTCCAACCACCTACTCCTGTTATGCCTGCTCCAATTAATAATGCTTTCTATACTATGACTCAAGAGGGTAAAGCTGATGTAGAGTATATATCTGGTATTCATTCTTCGATGATGGGGATTGCACAGGCCCAGCCAGAAACATATAGAGGATTACTTGCAAACGATGAATATGGGACAAGAAGAATCAAAGCATGGATGGGAAGTGTTGTTGAGCCTGGGCTTGAGCATCTTGGCAGAGTTTTTAAGGATATAGCTCAAGCGACATACGCAGTTCATAAGGTATTTAGGATTGTTCAGCCAGAAGCAGGGTCTGGGGATAAAGAACAAAAGTCTGAGATTAACATCCCAATCTATAATGATTTTGGTGAGGCAATAGGAAAGTGGATGGATTATGCATCTTCAACATTTGATGTAAAACTAGTTGCTGGTGCTACTATGCCTGTTAACAGGTGGGCGTTACTAGAAGAATACTTCAGATGGTTCCAAGCTGGTTTAATAGATGATATTGCTATGTTAGCAGAAACAGATGTGAGAGGTAAGGAGGCTGTTGTTGAAAGAAAGTCACTATATTCTCAATTGAGCCAACAAGTTGAAGAACTAGAGGAACAAGTGAAGGATAAAGATGGTACAATAGAAACCTTGAGTAGACAAATTGTTCAAGCAGGTATAAAGATGAAGATTGGAGAGTCGGCACTAGAACAAAGAAAAGATGTGCAAGATACTAAGGCTCAACAGAAGCTATTAAGGGGAAGTATGAAGAAAGATTATGATAATTATTTAAAAGATTTGCAAAGAGAAGTAAAAAGTAATAGCAGTGAATAAGGAATTGATTATATTTGCTGTTTCTCTTAAATTAACACAGACATGATGAGGAGTCTATAATGGCACAAAACACAGGCAACGCAGCCGAAACGGCTGCCCCCGAAGTTGAACCAACCTCTACAAATACTATAGGCGAAGAAGAAATCAGTGATTTTTTCACTGCTCTCGATAGTAGCGTCAATAGTATTTTGGCTGATAGTTCGGACAATCAGACAACTGCAAGTTCTAGCAATAACACGCAACCAGTAGAACGGCATCCTGATGAACAGTCGCAAGGAGAAAATTTTCAGCACGAAGCTGAGAATCTCTCCAAACGGTACTCGGATTCCAGTAGAGAAGCCAAACGGCTTAACAACCGATTAGGTGAACTGGAACCATATGTACCCATCCTCGATGCAATGAGGCAAGACCCTAATTTAGTCTCTCATGTGAAAGACTATTTTGAGGGTGGTGGAGTCGCACCAACAAGCATGAAGGAACGCTTAGAGCTTCCAGAGGACTTTGTTTTCGACCCAGACGAGGCTTTTAGTGAAGGCAAATCTGACTCAGCAAAGCTCATGAATGCTACAATTGATGGAATCGTTCAAAGACGGCTGACAACAGCTAATCGTCAGATGAGTGAAGATAATCAAAGAGTGGCTGAAGAGCGAGAGTTCAGACAGACGCATGATATGTCTAATGAAGAATGGGATAACTTTGTGGATTACGCAAAGAATCACAAACTTGGATTAGATGATATTTTTTATCTAAAGAATCGTTCTGGGAGAGATCAGAAGATTGCTGAGAATGCGGGGAGGCAGGTCACGGAGCAAATGCGAAGTGTCCAGCAACGTCCCGGCTCATTAGCAACTGTCGGTAGTACCGAATCTGAAATCTCAGAAGATGACAGAGTTTTTGATATGCTAACTGGTGTTGACAGTGGATTAGATCAGTTGACTGGTTAGCTAGATTATAGTTATCTAGTTCAGTCAACATAACAAGGAGCAAGAACAATGGCTGATACTAGTTATCCTTCCGCATCTCCTCTGGCACTCGCCACGAGCAGCGGATTAACAGAAGGATACGCGGCCTCTCAGGGTTCGAGCCTTTCTACTGGTGATCTCAGACGA
>CALBXV010000238.1 GCA_937890045.1 uncultured archaeon | reverse complement strand
ATGAGTTTGATGAGAAAATAAAGTATGCACAGAATATTATTAATATTCTACAAACAAGACTGAATGAAGCAACAGCACAGAATGTTCAGTTGGAAGCAACAATCATAAAATTAAAAGAAGAAATTTCTAAACAGGAGCCAGTAGATGGCGATAGTAATCAAACCGAAGAAAAGTGAAACAGCATCATCTATACCAACTACAAGTGATTTAGCTGTTGGTGAAATATGTATTAATGTTGTTGACCAAAAGATATACACAAGAAAGTCGGATGATTCTATTGTAATAGTTGGTAGTGTAACCCCTGTTGGTGTATCAGAAGCAACTGCAACTTCAAAGGCTGTAACAATGGCAATCGCGTTAGGATAAAACTATGGCAATTACATCAAAAACATTATTAAAAGATTATTGTTTAAGACGATTGGGTCATCCCGTTATTGAAATTAATGTGGATGAAGAACAATGTGACGATAGAGTAGATGACGCACTTCAATTCTTTGGAGAATATCATTTTGATGGTGTAGAAAAAGTTTTTCTTAAACACACATTGACACAAGATGATATTGATAATGAATATATTGGTATGGATGACCCCGCAAGTCCTGTAGGGGGTCCTGTTATTAGTGTTGTAAGAGTTTTACCTTTGCCCGATTTTAATGCGTTTCAAACTGGTTTCTTTAATGAGGAATTTCAATTACGTTTGAATGACTTAAATACATTTCAGGGTTCATCTGTAATTAATTGGGCTATGTCATTACAGAACTTTTCTTTAATTGAAAATCTATTTACTGTTCAACCAACAGCTTTATTTAATCGTAAACAAAACAAATTATTTATAGAAACTGATTGGGATAATAAATTTGAAGTAGATGATATTCTTATTATTGAATGTTATCGTATATTAGATCCGACACAATATACTGAAGTATATGATGATATGTTTTTAAAACAATATACAACAGCATTAATCAAAAGACAATGGGGAGAGAACTTAAAGAAGTTTGAAGGAGTTCAACTACCCGGTGGTGTTACACTTAACGGTAAAACAATCTATGATGAAGCTGTTGATGAGATTGTTAGAATAGAAGAACAGATGAGTCTAAAATGGGAACTTCCTCCTGATGGGTTTATAGGATAATGCCAACTAACTTATATTTTCAAAACGTAACTTCTCATGCTGAACAAGAGTTGATAAACTCTTTGACAAGTGAAGTAATACAGATACATGGTATGGATGTATTTTATCTTCCACGAACCTTAGTCAAAGAAGATTTGATTATGGGTGAAGATGTATTGTCCAAGTTTTCTACTGCGTATGAAATTGAAATGTATCTTAAAACTACTGAAGGATTTGGTGGTGAAGGAGACTTGGTTAGTAAATTTGGTTTAGATGTTAGAGATGAAGTTATCTTTACAGTTCATAAAGATAGGTTTGAACTTGCAACAGATTTGGCTAAACCATTGGAAGGAGATTTAGTTTATTTACCAATAAGTAAGGGTTTGTTTGAAATTAAATTTGTAGAACACGAACAACCATTTTATCAATCTGGAAAGAATTATAGTTTTGATATTACTTGCGAGTTGTTCCAGTATTCTGAAGAACAATTAGAAACTGGTGTTACTGCTATAGATAATATAGAAAAAGAACTATCAGCTGCAATTGATTTAGTTATGACTGCTGGTGGTGGTGGTTCATTTAGTACAGGGGAATCTGTTTATCAAGGACCGAGTTTAGCAAATTCAACTGGTAAAGGAATAGTTGTTAGTTGGAATTCTACAACAAGAACTTTAAGAGTTAATGATACATCTGGAACATTTGCAACCTCAACTAATGTTACTGGTGATATAAGTGGTGCAGTATGGACACAGGCATCTGCCGCAGACTATCAAGAATTACCAACGACACCATTTGCGGATAATAAAGAATTTGAAACTGATGGAGATGATATTCTTGATTTCTCAGAATCAAATCCATTCGGTGAGGTCACTTAATGTTTGGTACTTATTTTTATAATAAGAATATAAGAAATATTGTTATATTATTTGGTACAGTATTTAATGATATTATTGTAAGACGAGTTGATTCTTCTAATGATACACAGGAGGAGTTTAGAGTTCCTATAGCTTACGGCCCTGCGGAAAAGTTTCTTGTAAGATTACGAGAAGCAACTGATATAAGTAAAGGGAAGGTGGGACTTACATTACCACGAATGTCATTTGAATTTACTGCGATCAATTATGATTCTACAAGAAAATTGGTAACAACCAAACAATTCAAAAAACCACACGCAACAGATTCTACTAAATTAACAACTATATATACACCTATACCATATGATTTTGATTTTACTTTGAGCGTAATGGTAAAAAATTCAGATGATGGAACACAAATACTGGAACAGATTTTACCATACTTTTCTCCTGCTTATCAAGTAACAATGAATGAGATGAGTACAATGGGGATTAAAAGAGATATACCAATTATTTTTAATGGACTGACAACAGAAGATAGTTATGAGGGAGATTTTATTTCAAGACGAGCTCTTATACACACGCTAACATTTACTGTTAAAGCATTTCTTTACGGTCCGACAAAAGATGTTGGTATTATTAAAGAGGTTGATGTTAATGAATACAATGATACTGACTCAACAACAAGGATTAGTAATATTGATATTAAACCAGATCCGACATCAGCAGATGCGGATGATGCTTATGGATATACAACCACACAAACTGATTATTATTAAGGAGTAAAACAATGATTAAAATTATAGGAACAGAAGTTACAGCCAATGGGAGTGGTAATGCAAGTAATTTTGGTTTAGCCACAATGGTTAGATGTCAGAATACTCATGCTTCGACTCCCCATTTGGTTACATTACAAAATAAAGATGGTGCAGGAGCTGCTTTTACTGTTACGCGATCTGGTACAACTATAGAAGCAATAGGAGTTTCGGCTGGTGGTAGTGGTTATGGTTATCGCCCATTTGGAATACCTCCAATCACAATTACTGGTGGTAATGGTTCTGGTGCAACTGCAACAGCAACTGTTGTAAATGGAGTTATTACAGCTGTAACAGTTACAAATGCTGGTACTGGATATACTACAGACCCGACAATAGGAGCTACATCAGGAACGACTGTAAATATTGGAACATTTACATTAGGAGGAAACCAGACAGAATATATAGATAAACAAATTTATGAAGAAATGTTTGCAGCATCTACTGATGTTAAATTTGCAGCTATTACAAGGTAAAAAAATATATGAAGAAATCAACTGTTGAAAAATTAAATAAAGTATTAGATGTTACAGGTGACTTGATACCAGTTGAAACAAAAAGAAAAGAAAAAGCACCAGCAGTAGAAACTAATACGACAGACCTGACAGCTGACTATGATTTTTCAAGAGATCAATATCATACTCTTATAGAGAAAGGTAATGAAGCTCTTGAAGAATTGCTTGCAGTTGCCAAAGAATCTGAATCAGCACGAGCCTATGAAGTAACTGCTCAATTGGTTAGAACTTTAGCTGATACAACAAAAGAACTTTTGGAATTGCAGAAAACAAAAAAAGAAATAGAGAAAGAAGTTAAAGATCCTAAGACTGTAAATAATTCTTTGTTTATTGGAAGTACAAAAGAACTTCAAGACTTATTACAAGGTAAGAAAAAATAATGCCAGAAGATTCTTATTTAGGTAATAGACTATTAAAACCGACAAATGTTCCTCAACAATTTACAAAAAAAGAAGTTGAAGAATATGTAAAGTGTCGTGATGATATCATATATTTTCTGAAGAAGTATGTTCAGGTAATTCACGTTGATAAAGGATTAGTTCCTTTTGATCTTTATGATTACCAACAAGATTTAATTAATACTCTTAATGAACATAGATATGTTATTGTAAAAAGTGCAAGACAGTCTGGTAAATCTGTAACAAGCCTTGGTT
Organism: uncultured archaeon; assembly: GCA_937890045.1. The sequence goes on along the minus strand of CALBXV010000238.1, from coordinate 2,714 downwards.
ATATTTTACACTATGTGTTATTTAACAAGACAAAGATAGTTGGTATGTTGGCCAATAAGGCATCTACATCCAGAGAGTTACTTGGTAGATTGCAGACAGCTTATCAACATCTACCAAAGTTTTTACAACAAGGTATTGTTGAATGGAATAAAGGAAACTTGGAACTAGAGAATGGTTCTAAGATTATAGCTTCTTCCACATCTTCATCTGCAATTCGTGGTTATAGTTTTTCATTATTGTTCTTGGATGAGTTTGCTTTCGTACAGAGAACGATTGCTGATGCATTTATCAAATCAGTATATCCTACGATTTCATCTGGTAAAGATACCAAGATTATAATGGTATCTACTCCAAATGGTTTTAACTTATTCTATAAGTTCTGGAATGATGCTGTAGAAGGAAACAATCAGTTTAAGACATTCAAGATTCATTGGACTAGTATTCCAGAACGAGATCAAGAATGGCGTAGAAAGATTATCTCTGATATTGGTGAAGAAGCATTTCGTCAAGAGTATGAAGCAGATTTTCTAGGTTCTTCCAATACTCTTATATCGTATGAGAAGTTGCAAGAGTTATCATACAGTTCACCAATATGGTCAAAAGAAGATTTAGATGTATATGTAGACCCCGAAAAAGGAAAAACATATACAATCACAGTTGATACAGCTAGGGGACAGGGATTAGATTATTCCACATTTACAGTCTTTGATACGACTGAAGTTCCATATAAAATAGTAGCTAAATACAGAAATAACGTCATAGCACCGCTGCTTTTTCCAAATATTATAAATACTATAGGAAAGAAGTATAATGATGCTTATGTTTTAGTAGAAAGTAATGACATAGGAGCTCAGGTAGCCGATGTTTTACATCATGATTTAGAGTATGAAAACTTACTTACAGTATCATGGTACGGCAGACATGGCCAACAAATATCAAGTGGCCATCGTGCAGATATCTCTTATGGAGTAAGAACAACTAAACAAGTTAAAAAAATAGGTTGTTCAAATCTAAAGAGTCTGATTGAAGAGGATAAGTTGCTTATTCCAGATTATGATATTATTTCGGAATTAACAACATATGTAACCAATGGAGATACATTTGCTGCTGAAGAAGGAGCAAATGATGATTTGGCTACAACTTTAGTTTTGTTTGGTTGGTTAGTAGATCAAACATATTTTAAAGAATTAAGCAATCAAAATATTCGGGAAAAATTATATCAAAATAAAATGGATACTATTGATGATATGACAACCCCTTTCGGTATTATTGATGATGGATTGAATGATGTGTATGAAAGAGATGCTGAAGGCGATCTCTGGAAAACAGTACATACGTTTAATAAGTAAAATCTATATCAATATTAAGAATGTAAAAGGAGAAATCAAATGGCATTTCAAGTATCACCGGGAATCAATATTTCCGAACAAAACTTAACAACTGTCGTACCAAATGTTGCAACAACGATTGGTGCTATGGCGGGTGGATTCCAATGGGGCCCGGTTCTGGAAAGAACACAAATAGGAACAGAAAACGATTTAGTAGATATTTTTGGTAAACCAAACGCAGACACATTTAAATGGTTTTGGACAGCTGCAAATTATCTTGCTTATGGCAATAATTTGTGGGTTGTTAGAAACGTAGGAGCAAATGCAAAAAATGCTGTCGTAGGAGATAGTGATGCAGGAACGGCTGTCTTAGTAAAAAACAAAGACCATTATGATGGTCAAACATTCACAGATCAATTATTTGTTGCAAAGTATCCTGGCACATTAGGTAATAGTTTGAAAGTACAAGCTATTGATTCTGATGGTTGGGCAGATTCTACAGTTAATGCAACTTTTATTGCAAACTTTGATAGAGCACCAGGAACATCTAATGATTGTGCATATGCAAATGGGTGGGATGGTGTTGAAGCTAATAGACCGACTCTAAACGATGAAATGCACGTTATAGTTATTGATGAAGATGGTCATTGGACAGGAACACCTGGATATGTTTTAGAAAAACATGCTTTCGTAAGTAAAGCATCTGATGCAAAGAGAATTGACGGTTCAAGTAATTATGTTGTAGATGTTATGCGTAACGAATCCAAATATGCATATGTTGGATTAGTAACACAATTTACTACCAATACAACTGGTACAGAAAAGGCTGCTGGTAATGCAAAAGCTGGTGGAGCATTTTTAGCTTTTAATAGTGCAACTGCTTCTGAATCAGTACCGGGTGGTTCTTTGACACTTGGTGTTGATGATAACACAATGACTCCTGCATTGTTACAAGCTGGTTTTACATTGTATCAAACACCAGAAGTTGTTGATATTACTTTGTTGTTGGGTGGTGCTTCTGATACAGCAACAGGTCGTTGGATTGTAGATAATATAGCTGCAACACGAAAAGATTGTATGGCATTTGTTTCACCTGCATCAACTTCTGTTGTTAATAACTCAGGATCTGAAGTAGCTGACCTTACTACAGACAATACTGCTCTTGGTTCTTCCAGTTATGCAGTTATGGATAGTGCTTGGAAATATCAGTATGACCGATATCGAGATACATTTATGTATGTTCCGATGAATGGTGATATTGCTGGTCTTTGTGCTAGAACTGATTATTCTCATGACAGTTGGTGGTCACCTGCTGGGTTGAATCGTGGTTCTATCAAGAACATTGTTAAACTTTCTTGGGAAGCTACTAAAGCAGACCGTGACACA